>DASXOU010000733.1:0-13770 GCA_036494045.1 Polyangia bacterium
CCGCGCGGCGATGCAGCACGGCGGCTTCAAGGACACCGAGGTCGTCAAGATCCGCAACGAGCAGATGCCGAACCTGTACTTCCTTCGGTTCGGCGCGGTCTCGCCGGTCTCCCAGCAGAAGTCGGTCGAGCTCGAGGCGGCGCTCAAGCAGAAGTTCGGCGCCGACGTCGTGCGCAAGGTCGAATACTCCGACGGCGGCGACAAGATCTACGTCCGCTTCACGCAGGGCAAGGAGATCGAGCCGCAGCAGATTGGCGACGTCTTCAAGTCGCAGAGCGTGCAGAACAACTCGATCCAGCGCTTCGGCCGCCCCGACGACAACACCTTCGAGATCATCCTCGTCGGTCTCGACATCGAGGTGCGCAGCGCGCTCGACAAGGCGCTCGGCGCCGACGCGGTCAAGGCGGTTCCGTCGGTGGAGTCGGTCGGCGCCAAGGCCGGCCAGGAGCTGCGCGACGACGGCATCAAGTCGCTCCTGTTCGCCATCGTCTGCATCATGGTCTACATCGCGGTGCGCTTCGACTTCCGCTACGGCCCGGGCACGATCGCGTCCTTGCTCCACGACGCCATCCTGGTCATGGGCGCGTTCGCCATCACCTATCGCGAGTTCTCGCTGACCACGATCGCCGCCATCCTCACCGTCATAGGCTACTCGATGAACGACACCATCGTCGTCTTCGACCGCATCCGCGAGAACGCCTCGCGCCTGCGCGACAAGAAGTTCGATCGCGTCGTCAACATCTCGATCAACGAGACCCTGTCGCGCACCATCCTGACCTCGGCGACGGTGTTCTTCGTGACCCTGGCGATGAACATCTGGGGCACCGGCGTCATCCGCGACTTCGCGTTCGCCATGAACGTCGGCGTCATCGTCGGCACCTACTCGTCGATCTTCGTCGCCGCGCCGATCCTCATCTGGCTCAACCGCCGCTTCTTCGGCGTGCCCACGGGCAAGGAAGCCAAGGGCAAGAAGGCGCCCGCGTAATGACCGCGCGCGCGATCGTCGTCACGATCGCGCTTCTCTCCACGGCCTGCGCCGCCACGCGCAGCGGGCCCACCAAAGCGCAACTCGGTTATCTGAAGGCCCATCCGCTCGCGCCCGACGAGGAGCGCCGGCTCTACGCGCGCGAGGCGCAGCGCGGCGACACGCTCGAGCGCGTGCTCGCCACCTTCGACGGCTGCGACGTCGAGCGCGCCACCGCCGAAGGCGACCTCGCCGTGTGGAGGGTGCACGTCCCCATCGACGCGCGCCCGATCCGCGTCATCACCGACAAGCTCGAGGAGATCGGCGCCGGCGGCGCGGTGATGCTCACGTTCAAGCAGGGCCGCCTCGATCGCGCCCTCGTCCTCTGACAGCCGATCAATCTTCGCGCAGCGCCACCATCGGATCGACGCGGGTCGCCCGCCGCGCCGGCGCCCAGCAGGCGAACGCCGCCACGCACAGCATTCCGAGCAACGCGCCGGCGAACGTCAGCGGATCGACCGCGCTCACCTTGAACAGCATGTCCGCCAGCGCGTGCCGCAAGACCAGGTTCACCACCAGCGCCACCACCGTCCCGCCGACGATGCCGACCACCGCCAGCCGAAGCCCCTGCCCGAGCACCATCGCTCGCACCCGCGCCGGCTCGGCGCCGAGCGCCATGCGAATCCCGAGCTCGCGCGTCCGCTGCGCCACCGAATACGACATCACGCCGTAGATGCCGATCGCGGCCAGCAGCAGCGCCAACCCCGCCAGCGCCCCGAGCAGCGTCGAGACGAAGCGCGGCTTGGCCACCGCGTCATACATGAGCTCGTCCATCGTCGCCAGCTTGGCGACCGCGAGCTGCCCGTCGAGCTCGCCGACCACATGCCGCACTGCCTTCTCGAGCGAGCGCGGGCTGCCGAGCTCGGTGCGCAGCGCCACGTGCATGATGTTGAGCGAGCGCGGATAGACCTTGCCGATCTGCCGGATCGGAAAGAACACCTCGGTCCCCGTCGGCGCGTCGATCCCCTGCTGCTTGATGTCCTTGACCACGCCGACGATCGTCCACCACGGCTCGCTGGTGTCGCTGCGCACGCGCCGCCCGATCACGTTCTCGCCGGGATAGAAGCGCCGCACCAGCTGCTCGTTGACCATGACGGCGAGCATGCCGTCGGCGCTGTCGTGCTCGTCGATCGGGCGGCCCGCGGCCATGGTCACGCCCATCGTCTTGCCGAAGTCGTCGCCGACGGTCTGGAAGAAGTCGACGTTCCACGCCGGCCCATCCTTCGCCTCCGTCTTGCCTTCGAAGTAGAAGTCGTTGGCGTTCAGCCGCCGATTGGGCGGCAGCCCCGCCAGCACCGTCGCGTCGGTCACGCCGGGCAGCGTCGCCAGCCGCTCGCGCAGCCGATCCCACAGCGCCAGCGCGTGCGCGTTGTCGGGATATTCCTTGACCGGCAGCTCCATCTCGAACGTGATGAGGCCGTGCGGCCGAATCCCGGTGTCGACGTCGAGCACGCGCGCGAAGCTCTTGATCATGAGCCCCGAGCCGACGACGAGCACCACCGCCAGCGCCATCTCGCCGACCACGAGCGCGCGGCGGAAGCGCTGCCGCGAGAGCCCGCCGGTCGTGCGCGTGCCGGCGCCCGACAAGGACAGCTGAAAGCCGGGACCACCGACGTGGAACACCGGCGCCAGCCCGAACACCACGCTGGTCCCGAGCGACGCCGCGACCGTGAACGCCAGCACCGCGCCGTCGATGCGCACCTCGGCCATGCGCGGCGCGTTCGCCGGCACCAGCGCCAGCATGAGGTCGAGCCCCCACGCGGCCAACAACAGACCCACCGCGCCGCCGATGATGCCGACGATGAGGCTCTCGGTGAGCAGCTGGCGCGCCAGCCGCCGCCGCCCTGCGCCGAGCGCCATGCGGATCGCGATCTCGCGGCTGCGCGCCTCGGCGCGCGCGAGCAGGAGCCCCGAGATGTTCGCGCACGCAATCAGCAGCACCAGCAGCACCGCGCCCTGCAGGATCAGAAGCGGCGAGCGCAGCGTGCCGACCACCTCGCCCATCAGCGGCTTGAGCGTCATCGGGTGGAACGCGGCGTTGATGGCGTGCCGATGCTTGCCGTCCCAGCTCGCCTCCAGCGACTGCAGCTCCCCCATCGCCTGGCCGGGCGTGACGCCGTCGGCGAGCCGCGCGATCACCGACCAGCTGTGGCTGCCGCGTCGCTGCTCGTTCATCTGCATGCCGCCCGGCACCCACAGCTCGGTGCCTTCGCCGGGGAACGAAAAGCCGCGCGGCATCACGCCGACGACGTGCGTGGAGTCGGAGTCGACGCGGATGGTGCGCCCGACGATGTGCGGATCGCCGGCGAAGAGGCGCTGCCACAGCCCGTAGCTGAGCACGACCCCCTGCGGATGATCCTGGATATCCTCGTCGGCGGTGAAGAAGCGGCCGAGCAGCGGCTCGACGCCGATCGTCGGCAACAGCGACGGCGAGCAGTACGCCGTCACCGCGCGCACCGGCACCTCGCCGCCGATCACCGGCGCGCCACCGACCTGATAGGCGCCGACCGACTTGTACGAGCGGCTCTGCGCCTGGAATTCGAGGAACTCGGGCGCCGAGAACCAGAACTTGTCGAAGTGCATCGTCGGAAACTGCGTGTAGAGCTGGACCAGCCGATCGGCGTTGGGATAGGGCAGGGGACGCATCACCACCGAATGCACGACGGTGAAGATGGCGGTGTTGGCGCCGATGCCGAGCGCCAGCGTCAGGATCGCGATGAGGCTCACCACCGGCGTGCGCCACAGGAGCCGCGCGCCGAACTTGAGGTCCGCCAGGAACGTTCCCATGCGCGCGTGGGCGAGCAAGCCACGTACCACGCCCGGCCCGCGCGCCGTCGCGGGGTTGCGCGCGTTGGGGCGCGGCGCCTGTCCGCTCGTGGGACGCGCGCGTCCCGAAAACGGACGCGACGTGCGCGCGAAAATGGCGCGGCCGATTATTTGCGAAAGACAAGCTGCAATCCGATCCTGACGGTGCGTTATGCAAGCGGCGATGGCGGACGCGTTGTGGGAGGTGAGGCCGGCCGATTGGGATCGCGCGCGCACGCTCGCCGCCGCGCTGTCGCTCTCGCCGGTGACCGCGCAGCTGCTCATCAACCGCGGCGTCGACGATCCCGATCGCGCGCGCCGCTTCCTGTCGCCGCGCCTCGCCGAGCTGCGCCGCCCCGACGGCCCCGCGGCCATGGCCGGCTTCGCCGTCGCCGTCGAGCGCCTGGCGCGCGCGCTCGCCACGCGCGAGACCATCGGCATCTTCGGCGACTACGACGTCGACGGCGTCACCAGCTGCGCGCTGCTCGCCTCGTTCCTCGGCGACGCCGGCGGCCGCGTGGTCGCGCGCGTCGCCCGCCGCGATGCCGGCTACGGCTTCGGCGTCGACGACGCCGCGCGCTTCGCCGACGCCGGCTGCGCGGTCGTCGTCACCTGCGACTGCGGCACCAGCGATCACGACGCACTGGCCGTCGCGCGCGCGCGCGGCGTCGACGTCATCATCGTCGATCACCACCAGGTGCCCGAGCGCGATCCCGACGCGCTCGCGCTCATCAATCCGCACCAGCCGTCGTGCCGCTTCCCCTTCAAGGGGCTCGCCTCCGTCGGTGTCGCCTTCTATCTCGCGGCCGCCTTGCGCACGCGCCTGCGCGACGCCGGCGTCGCCGGGCTGCCCGATCCGCGCGCGCTCGTCGATCTCGTCGCCGTCGGCACCATCGCCGATCTGGCGCCGCTCACCGACGAGAACCGCATCCTCGTGCACCACGGCCTGCAACGCCTGCGCGTCTCGCCGCGCCCCGGCCTGGCCGCGCTCGCCCGCGTCGCCGAGCTCGACGACGGCGTGATGCGCGCCTCCGACATCTCGCTGCGCCTGGCGCCGCGCCTCAACGCCCCCGGCCGGCTCGGCGACGCCGCGCCGGCCCTCGCGCTGCTCCTCGCCGACGCCGCCAACGCCGAGGAGCGCGCCGCCGCCTGCGAAGCCGCCAACGTCGAGCGCCGCGCCGTGCAAGAGCGCGTGCTCGCAGAAGCGATGCAGCAAGCCGAGGCGCAGGCCTCCGACGGCGGCGTCCTCGTCGTCGCCGGCGCCGGTTGGCACGCCGGTGTCGTCGGCATCGTCGCCGCCAAGCTGGTCGATCGCTTCGCCCGCCCGTCCTTGGTCATCGCGCTCGACGGCGCCGGCCAGCTCGGCGTCGGCTCGGCGCGCACCGTCGCCGGCTTCCACTTGCACCGCGCGCTCGCCGGCTGCAGCGATCTCTTGATCCGCTTCGGCGGCCACGCCGCCGCCGCCGGCCTCACCATCGAGTCGCAGCACCTCGGCGAGCTGCGCGCGCGCCTCTCGTCGGCCGCGCGCGAAGCGTTCGGCGGCGATGCGCCCGCCGCCACCCTCGGCGTCGACGCCGAGATCGCGCTCGACGCCGTCGACGAGATGCTCGCCGAAGAGATCGGCCGCCTCGAGCCGTTCGGCCTCGGCAACCCCGAGCCGGTGCTGGGCGCGCGCGGCGTCACCCTCGATCGCTCGCGCGTCGTCGGCGACAACCACCTGCAGGTCACGCTGCGCGACGGCCTGCACGCGCGCGACGGCATCGGCTTCTGGCTCGCCGCGCGCGATCTCGGCGCCGGCTCCCGCGTGCGCGCCGCCTTCATCCCGGAAGTCGACACGTTCCGCGGCGTCCGACGCGTGCGCGTGCGCCTGCGCGATCTGTCCCCCGACGCATGACCCGCCGGCCCAAGTTTCCGACGAGCGAGCTCATCCGCATCGGCATCCTGGTCGCGCTCCTCGTCGCCGTCGTGTTCATGAAGAGCCGCTGCGGCCCCGCCGCCGAGTCGCTGTTCAAGACGCTCTACGCACCTTCCGACGGCGGCTTGACTTCTCCCGACGCAGCGCGTAAGTGACAAACCCAATGGCCGACGACGCCAACGACAACGACCCCAAACGCACGCCGCTCAAAGCGATGCGCGACGCCTGGCTCGCGCTGACCGGCGCCATCGCCACCGCCGAGACCGAGGTGCAGAAGCGCTTCTACGAAACGCTCGGCGTCGCGCCCGACGCCAACCTCGGCGAAGAGCTGCTCGCCCGCGTAAAGAAGAACCGCCAGGAGTTCGAGCGCCGCATCGACGAGGGCGTCAAGGCCGCCGTCGCCAAGGTGCGCGCGCCCATCGACAAAGAGATCGCGTCGCTCAAGGATCGCGTCGAGAAGCTGCAGAAAAAAGTCGAAGAGCGCAAGGCAAAGGACAAAAAGTAGCCCGTGTTTGCCCCCGATCTGTTGAAGGGCAAGGTCATCGTCGTCACCGGCGGCGGCACCGGCCTCGGCAAATCCATGGCGCACCGCTTCGGCGAGCTCGGCGCCAAGCTCGTGCTCTCGTCGCGCAAGCGCGAGGTCCTCGACGCCACCGCCGCCGAGTTCGCCAACGACGGCATCAAGGACGTCCTGGTCGCCCCCGCCGACGTGCGCGATCCCGCCGCCGTCGACGCCATGGTCGCGGCCGCCGTCGCTCGCTTCGGCCGCGTCGACGTCCTCGTCAACAACGCCGCCGGCAACTTCCTGCAGATGACCGAGAAGCTCTCGCCGAACGCGTTCGCCACGGTCATCGACATCGTCCTGCGCGGCTCGTTCCACTGCACGCTCGCCGCCGGCAAGCAGATGATCGCGCAAGGCACGGGCGGCACCATCCTCTCGATCGTGACGCCGTACGCGTGGACCGGCTCGGCCTACGTCGTGCCGTCGGCGTGCGCCAAAGCCGGCGTCCTCGCCATGACCCGCTCGCTCGCCGTCGAGTGGGCCAAATACAAGATCCGCTGCAACGCCATCGCGCCCGGCCCGTTTCCGACGGAGGGCGCATGGTCGCGCCTGGTGCCGCCCGGCGTCGAGGACATGCTCGCCGGCATCACGTCGAAGAAGATCCCGGCCGGCCGCTTCGGCGAGCACATCGAGCTGGCGAACCTGGCCTCGTATCTCGTCGCCGACGGCTCGGGCTACATCACCGGCGACTGCGTCACCATCGACGGCGGCTCGTGGATGATGGGCGGCGAGTTCAACGGCTTCACCGCGTTCGATCAGCAGGCGCTCGGCCAGATGCTCGACGCCATGCGCCCGAAAAAATCGTAGCTCTTCGGCTACACCTGCTCGGGTCTACTGAACCCGCGCGTCCGATTTTCGGTGACCAGGCCCCTTGCCACCGAGATAGGCCTCGAGCCGGCGCTTGTCGCTCGCGCTCATGCGAATGAAGCGCACGCCCGCGCCCGGCCGCGCCACGCCGGCGGCGTCGAGGCGATTCTGATTGTGCACCACCTTGCCCACCGCCTCGATGTAGCCCGTCGGCAGCTCGAAGTAGAAATGAACGCAGGTCCCGGGCGTTAGCTCCGCGTGCGAGAGGAACACGCCGCTCATCGAGACGTCGCTCGCCAGGGTCGTGCCGATGCGCTGCACCTCGAGCGTCGATCCTTCGATCGCGAGGACGTGATAGCGAACCACCTGCATGGTGGGCGTGCGCTGCTGCCTGCGGTTGGTCACGCTAGCGGTCCTGAGCAGCGTTTGTGCCAACTCTTTTCCACACCCCGCACACCCTTGCGCGTGACGCGCTGTTTCATTACCGTGCACGCATGGCTGAATTCAAAAAAGTCGCCGTGCTCGGAGCCGGCGTGATGGGCTCGGGCATCGCCGCGCATCTCGCCGGCGCCGGCATCGAAGTCCTCCTCCTCGACATCGTTCCGCCCGACGGCAAAGGGTCACGGAACGCGTTCGCCACCGGCGGCAAGGACAAGGCGCTCAAGGCCAAGCCGGCCGCCTTCTTCACACCGCGCGACGCCGATCTCATCGCCGTCGGCAACCTCGAGGACGATCTCGACAAGGCCGGCAAGTGCGATCTCGTCATCGAGGTCGTCAAAGAGGATCTCGCGGTCAAGCGCGCGCTCTTCGCCCGCTTGGAGCCGCTCCTCGCCGAGCACACCATTGTCGCGTCGAACACCTCGGGCCTGCCGATCGCGCAGATGATGGAAGGGCGCTCGCCGTCGATGAAGAAGCGCTTCCTGGTGACGCACTTCTTCAACCCCGTGCGCTACATGAAGCTCCTCGAGATCATCGCCGGCAAGGACACCGACCCCGGCGTCGTCGATCGCGTGGCGCGCTTCGGCCAGGACGTGCTCGGAAAGGGCATCGTCCACGGCAAGGACACCCCGAACTTCGTCGCCAACCGCATCGGCGTCTTCGCCATGATGCACCTCATCAAATTGGCGATCGACGGCGGCTACACCGTCGAGGAAGTCGACGCGATCTTCGGCGCGCCGCTCGGACGCCCCAAGTCGGCCGTCTTCCGCACTGCCGACGTCGTCGGCCTCGACACCATCATCCACGTCGCCAACAACTGCTACGAGTCGCTCACGAGCGACGAGCGGCGCGAAGACTTCAAAGTGCCGGCGCTCCTCAACCAGATGGCCGAGAAGAAGATGCTCGGCGACAAGACCGGCGGCGGCTTCATGAAGAAGACCCCCGCCGGCATCGTCACGCTCGACTTCGCGACGATGCAATATCGCCCGCAGCAAAAGACCAAGTTCGCCTCCATCGGCGCCACCAAGGGCATCAGCGACGTCGGCGAGCGCATCCGCAAGGTCCTCGCCGGCGACGACAAGGCGGCCGATCTGGCGCGCAAGGTCACGTACGCGACGCTCGCGTACTCGGCGAACCGCGTCGGCGAGATCGCCGACGACTACGTCAACATCGATCGCGGCATGCGCTGGGGCTTCGGCTGGGACGTCGGCCCGTTCGAAACCTGGGACGCCATCGGCGTGCAAAAGGGCCTCGACGAAATGGCCAAGCTCGGCATCACGCCCGCCGCGTGGGTCGGCGAGATGCTCAAGTCCGGCCGCGCGAGCTTCTACAGCGATGGCACCTACTGGGACGTGCGCACGAAAAAGGCGCTCCCGATCCCGACCTCGCCGCGCGAGCTGTCGCTGCCGGCCGCGCGCAAAAAGGGCGGCGTCATCTTCGAGAACGACGGCGCCACGCTCTATGACATCGGCGATCGCATCGCCTGCCTCGAGCTGCACACCAAAATGAACGCCATCGACGCCGACGTCATCACCGCGATCCACAAAGCGGTCGACATCGCCGAGAAGCAGTTCGATGGCCTGGTCGTCGGCAACCACGATCCGCAGGCCTTCTCCGCCGGCGCCAACATCTTCCTCGTGCTCATGGCCGCCAACCAGGGCAACTGGAAGGCGATCGAGGACATGACCGCGCAGCTACAAGGCGGCCTGTCGCGCCTGCGCTACGCGCAAATTCCGACGGTGACCGCGCCGTTCGGCCTCGCGCTCGGCGGCGGCGCCGAGATCGCGATGCACGGCGCCGCCGCGCGCGCCTCGGCCGAGCTCTACATGGGGCTCGTCGAGGCCGGCGTCGGCCTCATCCCTGCCGGCGGCGGCTGCAAGGAGCTGCTCTGCCGCCACCTCGAGTTCTACCCCGACGACGCCGATCCGTTCGTGATGGTGAAAAAAGTGTTCCTGCAGATCGCGCTCGGCAAGGTGTCGATGTCCGCCGAGGAGGCGCGCGCCATGGGCATGCTCTCGCCCACAGACGGCGTCTCGCTCAACCGCGACTTCCTCTTGTCGGACGCCAAACAGACCGCGCTCGGCCTGGCGCGCGCCGGCTATCGTCCGCCGCGCCGCCGCACGGTGCGCCTGCCGGGCGCGTCGGGCTACGCCACGATCCGCTCGATGCTGCAGATGATGCACGAGGCGCATCAGATTTCCGCGCACGACGTCATCGTCGGATCCAAATTGGCGTATGTGCTCACGGGCGGCAAAACGGTCCCGTCGGTGCGCGTGCACGAGGAGCATCTCCTCGAGCTCGAGCGCGAAGCCTTCCTCGCGCTCTGCGGCGAGGAGAAGACCCGCGAGCGCATGCAGTACATGTTGATGAACAACAAGCCGCTGAGGAACTAATGAGCCGAGACGTTGCCATCGTTGCCGGCGTTCGCACGCCGTTCGCCCGCGCCAACAAAGGCGGGCTCAAAGACACGCGCCCCGACACCATGGCGCAGCTCGTGATCGAAGAAGCCGTCAAGCGCAGCAAGGTCGACAAAGCCGAGATCGGCGACGTCATCCTCGGCTGCGCCATGCCCGAGGCCGAGCAGGGCATGAACGTCGCGCGCATCGCCGCGCTCGCCGCCGGTCTGCCCGTCGACGTGCCGGCGATGACGGTCAACCGCTTCTGCTCGTCGGGCGTGCAGTCGATAGCGCTCGTCGCCGATCGCATCGCCGCCGGCGCCTACGACGTCGGCGTCGCCGGCGGCGTCGAGACCATGTCGATGATCCCGATGAGCGGCAACAAGCCGTCGCTCAACCCGGCGATCGTCGAGTCGATGCCCGCGGTCTATACGCCGATGGGCGTCACCGCCGAGAACGTGGCGCGGAAGTTCGGCGTCACGCGCGCCGATCAAGACGCCTTCGCGCTGCGCTCGCACACCCGCGCCACCGAGGCGCAGAAGGTAGGCAAGCTCGACGCCGAGATCCTCGCCATCAAGACGCAGCTCTTCGACGCCGACGGCAACGTCACCGACGTGACCGTGGCCAAGGACGAATATCCGCGCGCCGACACCACGCTCGAGAAGTTGGCGACGCTCAAGCCCGCGTTCGATCCGACCGGCTCGGTCACCGCCGGCAACTCGTCGCCGCTCACCGACGGTGCCGGCGCCGTCGTCGTCGCCTCGGCCGAGCGCGCCAAGGCCCTGGGCATAAAGCCGCTCGGCTGGTTCCGGGCGTTCGCCGTCGCCGGCGTGCCGCCCGAGATCATGGGCATCGGCCCCGTGCCGGCGGTGCGCAAGGTGCTCAAGCTCGCGGGCCTCAAGATCGAGGACATCGATCTCTTCGAGCTCAACGAAGCCTTCGCCGCACAGTCGCTCTATTGCGCGCGCGAGCTCGGCGTCGACGAGCAGAAGCTCAACGTCAACGGCGGCGCCATCGCGCTCGGCCATCCGCTCGGCGTCTCGGGCACGCGCCTGACGCTGACGGTGCTGCACGAGCTCGCCCGCCGCAACGGCCGCTACGGCATCGTCACCATGTGCATCGGCGGCGGCATGGGCGCCGCCGCGGTCGTCGAACGCGCCTGAAAAGCGCTCCTGACAATCACGCTTTACGCTTTGTTTCTGAGTTGTTCCGGAGACCTGCGGCAGACGTGACGCGGATCGCTTGCGCCGGTACGACCACTTGTCGTATAAGCCCGCACATGCGAACCACGACCCTGGCGTTGGCTCTCGGCGGATTGCTGATGGGTTGCGCGACGACGGCGTCGACGAACCAGGCGCGCGGGCCGCGCCCGAGCGAGTCGAACGACTCGGCCGTGTCGGCGACCGCCAACACGCCCAAGCAGAAGGAGCTCGGCGGCGAGTCGGTCAAGATCGTCGCCAAGAAGCCGCCGGCGCAGAAGTACCACTTCGTCGGCCGCGTCGAAGCGCGCGCCACGACCGGCGACATCGTCGACTGCGCGATCGCCGCCGACGCGGATCTGCGCCGTCAGGCCAAGGCGCTCGGCGCCGACGTCGTCAAGATCGACGTCATCACGCCGCCGTCCGAGCACGCCGGCAAGCACAGCCGCGTGGTCCTCGCCGGCCGCGCCTACAAGAAGTCCTCGTAAGCCGCTACAGCCGCCGGTGCTCGAGCGCCGGCAATTCGCGGCGCAACCGATCCTGATAGGCGAAGTCGAGCTCGGCGACGGCGACCCCTTCGCGGTCGCCCACTTCCGCCAGCACGTGGCCCCACGGATCGACGATGCAGGCGTGCCCGAAGGTCACGCGCTTGGCGTTGTGGCGCCCGAACTGCGCGGCGGCGAGCACGAACGACAGGTTCTCTATCGCGCGCGCCTTCAAGAGTGGATGCCAGTGGTCGCGGCCCGTGTGCAGCGTGAACGCCGCCGGCACCGTCAGGATGCGCGCGCCGTCGCCCACGAGGCGGCGGTAGAGCTCGGGAAATCGCAGGTCGTAACAGATGGTGAGGCCGACCTTGCCGAAGCCGGCGTCGACCACGACCGCCTCCTCGCCCGGCTTGACCGACGCCGACTCGCGATAGACCGCGCCGTCGGGGATGGCGACGTCGAACAGGTGGATCTTGCGATAGATGCCGCGGATCTCGCCGCCCGCGTCGAGGTATACCGAGGTATTGTGCACGTGGGTCGCGCTCACCGCCTCGGGCATGCCGCCGAGCACCAGGTCGACCGCATACCGCCGCGCCGCCTCGCGCATCGCCGTCAGGATGCGGCCGTCACCCGGCACCGACTCGGCGACCGCCATCTTGGCCGTCTCGTGCTCGCCGAGGAACGCGAAGTTCTCGGGCAGGACGACCAGCCGCGCGCCCATCCGCGCCGCTTCCGCGATCAGCTCCGTGACGCGTCCGAGGTTGTGCTCGAGATCGGCGCCGGAGGTCACCTGCACGACGCCGGCGAGGAGGCTGGCCATAACGTGGTCGTACCATAAATTCCTTGCAGGCGCCGCGGGCCGGTGGTAAGACGCCCCTACATTTTTGGTGATCACCAAAAGTGGGCCTTGCGCCCACTTTTTTCGTTTCTGGGCCAGGAAAAAAGAGCCGAACACAAATGAAGCCGGTCGACATTCAAAAGCTGCAGTCGCTCGCGGAGCCCGTCGTCACGGGCCAGGGCTACGAGCTCGTCGACCTGGAGTTCAAGAACGAGCTCGGCTCGTGGATCCTGCGCGTGTTCATCGACAATCCGAAGAGCGACGGCGGCGTCGGGCTCGACGACTGCGCGCAGGTCAGCCGCGAGCTGTCGGCCGTGCTCGACGTCGAAGACGCGATCGCGATGCACTACAGCCTCGAGGTCTCTTCGCCGGGGCTCAACCGCCCGCTCCGAAAGGCGGCGGACTTTGCCCGCTTCGTCGGCAAGAAGGCGAAGATTCGAACCCGCCATCCGGTAGGCGAATCCCGACGCAACTTCTCCGGAACGCTCGTCGGCGTCGACGCCGGCAAGGTGAAGATCGACGTCGGCGATCAGGTGTGCGAAGTCCCGGTGGACGACGTCGAAAAAGCGAATCTGGTTTACGAGTTCTAGGATAAAGCCAAGGAAAGAGTAGATAAATGCAGCCGAATTTGACGATGGTGCTCGAGCAGGTGGGCAAGGACAAGGGGATCGACGTGAAGATCCTCCTGCAGACGCTCGAGCAGGCGATCCTCACCGCGGCGAAGAAGGTCTTCGGCATGCACCGCGAGCTCGAGGCGCAATACAACGAAGAGATCGGCGCCGTCGATCTCTTCCAGATCTGTTACGTCGTCGAAGGCGAAGAGGGAAAGACCGTCGAGAAGGGCCGCGAGATCACCATGGCCGACGCCAAGGCCAACGGCCTCGAGGCCGAGCTTGGTGACGAGCTCCTGTTCCAGATCTTCTATCGCACCGAGGATGGCGACCGCGCCTCCGAGCAGGAGCAGAAGTACGCGGACCTCCTCGACCTGCGCGACACCATCAAGACCTTCGGGCGCATCGCGGCGCAGACGGCCAAGCAGGTGATCATCCAGCGCATGCGCGAGGCAGAGCGCGACAACGTCTACAACGAGTTCAAGGATCGCAAGGGCGAGCTCATCTCGGGCGCCGTTCGTCGCTTCGAGCGCGGCACCCTCATCGTCGAGATCGGCCGCAACGAAGCGATCTTGCCGGTGCGCGAGCAGGTGCCGCGCGAGTCCTATCGCGCCGGCGATCGCATCACCGCTTACGTGCTCGACGTGGAGAAGAACGCGCGCGGACCGCAGATCGTTCTTTCGCGCACGC
>DASXOU010000734.1:0-13076 GCA_036494045.1 Polyangia bacterium
CCGCGCGCGCCGGCGCGACCGCGGGCGTCGGCGCGACGGCGGCCGGCGGCTTCGTCGGTGCCGCGATCGGCGTCGCGCGTGGCGCCAGCGGCCCGTCGCTAGCGTCGGGCGCTGCCTCGACGGCCGCGGGCGGGGGCGCCATCGGCGGAGCGATCAACAGGGTCACCGCCAGCGCCGCCGCCGTCGCCCGCTCGGCGCAGCGCCGGGCCGCATCCTCGAGCCGGCGCACGCCGCCGCCGGCGCGCACCTCGTAGCTGCCGCCGCTGTCGACGACCTCGACGCGCGCGCCCTCGCCCGCGTCCACCTGCGCGCGCAGCGCCGGATGCAGCCGCTCGAGAGCGCGCGCCAACGCCTTTGCTGTCGGGCACTCGCCCTGCCCCGCCACCACCAGCCGCGGCGGCATGTCGGCGTGCGCCGTCGCACAAGCGAGCGCGATCGCGATGGCCACACAGCGCCGCACTCCTGCCGATTACCGCGCGCGCCGCCCCCGCGCAAGCGCCTAGAGCACACCTCGCTCGAATTGACCTACTGCGACGCGCGCGAGCGAAGAGCGCTCTAGATCACGCTCGCCGCCGCCCCACCAGCGCGTCCAGGATCGGCGCCACCGCCTCGAGGTAGTACTCGACCGGCCGCTGCCGGGTCACGAGGCGCCGCGCCAGCTCCACGTAGAACGCGACGCGCAGCTTCCGCGACGCCGACGTCACCGACGACGGCAGCGGCCGCTCGCCGAGCACCTCGTACCACCACGCGACCTCCATGACGAAGATGCGATTGCCCCCCGCCTTGGCCAGCGCGCGCCAGAACTGCTCCTCGAGCTCGGCGACCGGCGCGTGCTTCTGCTCGCCGCTGGCGTAGGCGTCGACCAGCCGCGCGATCCGTCGCAGCGCCTCATCGCCGGCGCGGCGCGTCGCCACGCTCACCATCGACAAGCCCTGCAGGTACTGCTTCTCGATCATATCGTTGCGATCGAGCAGCGACGACTCGCCCGGCGCGAGCCTATAGAACAGCGCGAGCACGCGCAGATCGGTCGCCGCCTCCGGATCGAGCACCGTCGTGGCGCCGCCCTGGCGCACCCGCACCAGGCCGAGCTCGGCCAGCCGATGCACCGCCGAGCGCACGATGATGCGCGAGACGCCGAAGCGCTCGGCGAACACGCGCTCGGGCGGCAGCGTCGCGTTCGCCGGCAGCTCGCCGCGCAGGATCGCGCCCGCCAAGTGCTCGAAGACTTCGTCATCGCTGTGCGGCGCTGCCACGCATCCACTATACTTGGTAACCAAGCTATGTCCATTTTCGCGACGTCGTAAACGCCATATCTTGAGGCTTGACATAACTTGGTTACCAAGTTATCGATCGGCGCATGCGTACCTCGGCCGCGGTTTCGATTGCGATGACGCTCGCGCTCACCGGCTGCGCTGCACACGCGCCGGCCACGCCCGACGGCGGCTCGGCCGAGCACGCCATCAGCGACGACGGCCACGGCAACTACACCATCACGCTCGCCCCCTTCACCGTCGCCCCCGGCGCCGAGCGCTACGTCTGCCAGAACTTCGCCAACCCCTTCGGCGGCGCCGACGGCGCCATCCACGCCTTCAGCTCGCACCTGACGCCCGGCGCGCACCACATGCTCCTCTTCTATCAACCCTCTGCCGCCGACGGCGCCCTCGCCGACTGCAGCGGCAGCGAGTTCGCCGCCGGCCCCTACGGCTCGCAGCGCCCCGACGACGCGCTCACCTTCCCCGACGGCGTCGCCGCCGTCGTCGCGCCCTCCGACGGCTTCCGCGTGCAGGCGCACTATCTCAACGCCACGCCCGCGCCGCTCGACGTCACCGTCACCATCACCATGGCGCGCATCGACGAAGCGACCGTCGTCGATCGCGCTGCCGTCCTCTTCTTCTCCAACAGCGCCATCAACGTCCCCGCCGGGGCCAGCGGCGTCGTCGTCTCCAAGACCTGCACGCTGCCGTTCGCCGCCAACCTCGTGCAGGCGACCGGCCACATGCACCAACACGGCCGCGACTTTGTCGCCACCGCCGCCGGCGCGACGATCTTCTCGAGCACCGTCTACAGCGACGTGACGCCGGCGCTGTTCGCCCCGCCGCTGGCGCTGCCGAGCGGCACCGCCGTCACCTTCGCCTGCACCTACGACAACTCCGACAGCACCACGCCGCTCGTCTTCGGCGACTCCGCCGTCACCAACGAGATGTGCATCTTCTCGGCGCAGTTCTACCCGGCGCCATTCGGCGGCTTCTCTTGCCTATAAGGAGGCGCTCATGTACCGCATCGCCGCACTCGGGTTCGTCGTCCTTGCCATCGGCTGTAGCTCCGATCCGGCCACGCCCTACCTCGGCACCTGGTCGTTCGCGTCGGGCGCCGACAACGTGAGCTGCCCGAGCGGCACCAGCGCCGCGCAGCTCACCGGCAACGTCACCATCAAGCGCGCCACCGGCGGCGGGGGCCTGGTGGTCCTCGATCCCGAAGGCTGCAACTTCAGTTACGCCCTCGACGGCGATCGCGCCGCCGCCAGCGCGCAGTCATGCAGCTTCCCCGTGCCCGAGCTTGGCCAGGGCGTCACCGCCGCCGTCACCTACGACGCCATCACGCTCGACACCAGCGACGGCAAGTCGATGAACGACACCTTCTCGGGGACGGTGATCTACACGTCGTCGGCGGGCAGCGAAAACTGCGTCTTCAGCGGCACCGCGACGCTGATGAAGGTCAGCGACGACTAGCCGGCCGCTATCCGATGGGCGACACCTTCGAGTTCACGCCCGCGCCGGAGAACGTGATCGGCATGTTGCTCTGCGGATCCATGAACGTGTTGAACAGTGTGCCGACGCCGGTCTTGGGATCGATGGTGATGACGTCGCCCGAGCCGTCGTGCGTGAAGCCGAAGACCATTCCGCCGGCGTAGGCGACGCCGAACAGCTTGGGAAAACCGGTCGCCCCGATCATCGTCTGCATCGCGCCCGTCGTCGGGTCGATCTTGACGAGCACGTTGTTGATCGACGTCCCCGTCGACGACGAGTCGTTCAAGTTGTAGGCCGTGCCGTAGATGCTGCCGTCGCCAATGCCGACGATGTCGCCGGCGACCGCCATGTTGCCGCCGAGCGTGCCGATCTGCGTGACCGTCGGCGGGCTGACGCTGATGTCGATCTCGCAGAACGCGCCCTTCGTATAGTCGGCGGCGAACAGCTTGCCGTCGTCGGTGGTGGTGAGCGCCACGTTGTCGGAGCCGCAGGTCGAGACGCTGCCGACGGAGGTGACGTGCCCGTCGGTGGGATCGGCGGTGTACAGCGTCGTCTTCGAGATGACGTAGATCGTGTCGTCGGGCGCGACTGCGAGATCCTGGATGACGTCGTTCGACGGCGCGTTGAACGGCCCGACGGTGACGATGGTCTTGGCCGCGACGTCGACGGTGTAGAGGATCGTGTTGCTGTGCGCGTAGACGGTGTACGAGCCGCCGCCGCCGGTGCCGCCGCCACCGCCCGAGCCGGTGCCGCCGCCCGAGCCGCCGCTGCCGGCCGAGCCGCCGCCGCCACCGGTGCCGCCGCCGCCGCCGTTGCCGGTCATTCCGTGGTTGATGCTGTTCGCGCCGCAACCGGCGACGACCACGAACAAGCCGATGATGAATGAAACGCGCATGCGCTCTCCCCTCACCATGGTTGTCGGAGGGCGCACAATGCCTTCAAAGGATCGACATTGCGCACGATTGTCCGCTATCGTGGTTTGAAGGCTTTGGCTGCCACGTGACATGCACGTTACGAATGATGCGTTTCGGCTGTTTCGCGCTCTTCCTGGCACTTGTCGGCTGCGGCTCCAGCCATCCGGCCACCAATTACCTCTGCCGCGCCTGCAACACTGACGCCGACTGCGGCGGCAACATCTGCTTCGCCGACGCCTCGGGCGGCACCTTCTGCGGCGCGCCCTGCGCCGCCTGCCCCGAAGGCTTCGACTGCCAGCCGCTGCAAGGCTCCGACGGCGTGGTGAGCCAGACGTGCTTTCCGCAAAGCGAGAGCTGCGCGACCGCGCCCGACGACTTCGGCGCCGGCGGCGGCGGGGGCGGCGGCGGCGGCGGCTCGACGCCGATGGGCGACATGGCCTTCGTCCCGTGCACGCCGCCGGCGGGCGGCACCGTCACCGCCACCGGCGGCACCGTCGATCGCTTGTACTTCGGCTACGCCGGCGACACCCGCGACGCCAACGAAGGCAGCGGCTACTCCGCGTCGCTGAAGATGGTCATCGGCAACATCTTCACGCGCATGAAGGCCAACGGCGTCGAGTTCGCCCTCGACGGCGGCGACCACATGGAGCCGCAGAACTCGGCCGCCGCGATCCAGAACATGACCGACTACGCGACGGCGGCGGCGATCCTCGGCAAGCCCGTGTTCATGACGATGGGCAACCACGAGTGCGAGACCTCGTTCGACGCGCAGGACTGCGGCTACTCCGGCGCGGCGACGATGGACTTCCGCATGTCGGCGTTCATGGGCCAGCTCAAGAAGATGACCGGCCAGACGCTGCCCTACTATCGCGTCGACGTCATGACCCAGTCGGGCAAGGCGGTCTTCCTCTCGGTCGCCGACGACGCGTGGAACCAGACCGAGTCCGATTGGCTCTCGGCGCAGCTCACCGACGCCGACGCCAACGCCAAGTACACGTTCGTGTCGAAGCATCACCCCAACGGCAACACCGATCAGCCGGCGTTCCAGACCATCTACAACATGGTCGCGCAGCACAAGACGACGCTGTTTCTGACCGGCCACTCGCACGAGTACAAGCACTCGAAGTCGACGCCGCGCGACGTGGTCATGGGGCTCGGCGGCGCGCCGTTCGACAACCCGAGCCAGCAGTGGTGGGGCTACGTCACCGTCATGCAGTGCCCGAACGACGACGTCAACGTCGTCGTCTACGATCAGTCGACCGGCAACGTGCAGGATCAGTTTACCGTCGGGCCGCAATGACGGCGCGCGCGGTCGCCGTCGCGCTCGCCGCGCTCGCCGCCGGTTGCGGCGGTCGCGCCGGCGCCGGCTTCGGCGCGGCCGAGAGCGCGCTCGGCGTGTGCGCCGCCGGCGACGTGGTGCAGGGCATCGACGTCTCGCACTACGACGGCACCATCGACTGGGCGATGGTCAAAGCGTCGGGCGTCGACTTCGCGTTCATGAAGGCGACCGAGGGCACGACCTTCGTCGATCCCGAGTTCGCGACCAACTGGAAGGCGGCCGGCGACGCGGGCGTGATTCGCGGTGGCTATCACTTCTTTCACCCGATGGACGATCCGGCGGCGCAGGCCGACTTCTTCGTCGCCACCGCGGGCGTGCCGGCCACCGGCGACCTGCCGCTGGCGCTCGATCTCGAGACCACCGACAGCGTGTCGAACGCGGAGGTCGCGTCGGCGACGGCGGCGTTCCTCGCGCGCGTGCAGGCCGACACCGGACGTGTGCCGGTGGTCTACACGTCGGAGCGCTTCTGGACGAGCTTCAGCGGGCCGGCGACGGGGTTCGATCAGTACGCCTTGTGGGACGCGCAGTGGACGACGGCCTGCCCGAACATGCCCTCGGCGTGGCCGGGCTGGACCTTCTGGCAATATTCGGCGACGGGCACGGTGCCGGGCGTAAGCGGCATGGCCAACGTCGATCTCGACCAGTTCAACGGCTCGCTGGCGGCGCTGCAGGGCTGGGTCGACGGGACATCCCTTGGGGACGGCGGTGTCGACGGCGGCAGCGACGGTGGCGCGCCGCTCGACGCCGGCAGCGTCGACGCCGGCGCGACCAACCCGCATCACCGCGGCTGCAGCTTCGCCGCGGGCGCCTCGTCGTCGAGCGGCGCGTGGATCCTCGCGGCCCTCGGGCTCATGGCGTGGAATCGAACGCGCCGCCGCGACAGGTTCGTTTTTTTGACAGCGCGCCGCTGACCCCCGCCGCTTCGCCGCCACCGTCCGCTGGAACGCGCCGTGCACGCGGCCAGTTGACCGGTGACACCTCTGCCGCCCATATTTGATGCAACGATGTCCGGCTCGCGGCGACGGCGGCTCCAGTGGAAGTTCGGCGTGCTCTCGGCGGCGACGGCCGCGGGCCTGCTCGTGTTCGCCGGCATCGCGGTGCGCGCGGTCGCCGTCAGCCATCACTCGGCCACCGATGCGGCGCGCGCCGATCTGGCGGCGCTCGAGGACGCGTCGAACCTGCAGGGCCTCTTGTATCAAAAGGGGTTCGTCTCCGAGTACTTCCTGACGGGCGATCGGCAGTGGCTGGACGAGCTCGGGCGCACGCGCGCCGATTTCGATCACTGGGTCACGGCCGTCACGCGCAACGCCGGCGGCTCGGGCGACACGGCGCGCGTCACCGGCGAGCTCGTCGCCGAATACGGGCGCTACGACGCCGACCGCGCGCGCGCCATCGCCGAGTACGACGGCGGGCACAAGGACGACGCCATCGCGACGCTGGTGGCGGCGTCGGGGCGCGTGCCGCGGCTGCGAGAATTGGCGCTCGAGCTGATCCGCGATCGCCGCGCGGAGGTGACCGAGCGCCTCGTACAGGCCGATCGCGTGTGGGAGCACGCGCTGACGGCGCTGGCGGTGTCGGTGGTGCTGGCGATCTTCGGCGCCCTCGGCGGCGGCTACCTCTTGGCGCGGCGCGTGGCGCGGCCGCTCTACGATCTCGTGTTGCGCGCCGAGTCGGCGGCGGGTGGCGCACGCGTCGAGGTCACCGCCAACGACGAGATCGGCGCGCTCTCCGAGCACGTCACGCGGCTGGCGCGAACCATCGAGACCTCGTCGGCGACGCTGGCCGAGCAGCGCACGCGCCTCGTGCAAGCGGAGAAGATGTCGGCGCTCGGCGAGATGGCGACGGCGGTGGCGCACGAGCTTCTGAATCCGCTGACCGGCGTCAAGACCGCGCTGCAGCTGCTCGATCGCACGAGCCCGGCGCCGGAGGTGCACGACACCGTCGCCGCCGTCGACGTCGAGGTCAAGCGCGTCGAGGAGATGGCGCGGCGCCTCATGCATTTCGCGCGGCCGGCGCGGCCCGAGGCGCGGCGCGTGGCGCTCGACGAGATCCTGCCGCGCGTGTTGCAAGCGACGGCGCCCCACGAAGCGGCGCGCGGCGTGCGCGTGGTGCCGGCGCTCAACGGCGTGCGCCACGTGACCGCGGATCCGGATCTGTTGACGCAGGTGCTCATCAACCTCGTCGTCAACGCCTGTCAGGCGACGCCCGACGGCGAAGCGGTCGAGCTGCGCGTACACGGCGAGCGCGGCTTTTCGATCGTCGAGGTGATCGATCACGGGCGCGGCCTGTCGCCCGACGTGGCGTCGCGGCTGTTCGCGCCCTTCGTCACCGACAAGCGCGACGGACACGGCCTGGGCCTGGCGATCTCGCAGAACATCGCGCTCGCGCACGGCGGGCGCATCGAGGCGCGCGCCAACGCGCCGGCGCCGGGCATGACGTTCTCCTTGTGGCTGCCCGAGGCGACGGCGCAATCGTGAAGGCGATCGTGAAGGCGTGAAGGCGCACGTCCTCGTCGTCGACGACGAGCGGCTCATCCGCACCTCGCTCGAGCGCGCGCTCGGCTCGCTCGGTCATCACGCCGAGGCGGCCGATTCGCTGGCAGCGGCGACGGCGGCGCTGGCGCGCAAGCGCTTCGACCTCGTGATCCTCGACTTGAAGCTGCCCGACGGCAGCGGGCTCGAGGTGGTGCGCCGGCTCGGCGCCGAGACGCCCGAGACCAAGGTGGTCGTGATCAGCGCGCACGGCACCGTCGACATCGCCGTCGAGGCGATGAAGCTCGGCGCCTTCGACTTCGTGCAGAAGCCGTTCGAGCTCGACGAGCTCCTGACGACCGCGGGCAACGCGCTGCGCGCCGGCGCGCTCGAGCGGCGCGTCGCCTATCACGACGAGCGCGATCGCTCGCGCTTCGACGCCGACATGATCCCGGGCCGCGCGCCGGCGATGGTGGCGCTCGAGCGCGAGGTGGCGATGGTGGCGCCGCAGCCGGTGCCGGTGGTGCTCGTCGTCGGCGAGACCGGCGCGGGCAAGGCGCTGGTGGCGCGCCGGCTGCATTATGGCTCGCCACGCGCGAGCGGACCGTTCGTCGAGCTCAACGCGGCGGCGATCCCCGAGACGCTGGTCGAGTCGGAGCTGTTCGGCCACGAGCGCGGCGCCTTCTCCGACGCGCGCGAGCGCAAGCTCGGCCTGGTCGAGGTCGCCGACGGCGGCACCCTGTTTCTCGACGAGATCGGCGAGCTGCCGGCGGCGGCACAGGCCAAGCTGCTCGCGTTCCTCGAGTCGTTCTCGTTCCGCCGCGTCGGCGCCACCGCCGCGCGCACCGTCGACGTGCGCCTGGTGGCCGCGACCAACCGCGATCTGGCGGCGCTGGCCAAGGAGGGCCGCTTTCGCCAGGATCTCTACTACCGGCTCTCGGCGATCATGCTGCGGGTGCCGCCCTTGCGCGCGCGCAAGGAGGACATCCGGCCGCTGGCGGCGCACTTCGTCTCCACCTACGCGCAGCGCTACGGCAAGTCGTTCCGCGACGTCAGCGACGAGGCGGCGGTGCTGCTCGAGGCGTGGCCGTGGCCGGGCAACGTGCGCGAGCTGAAGTCGATCGTGCAGCGCGCGGTGCTCATGAACGACGCGCCCGTGCTCGAGCCGCGCCATCTGCCGGCCGAGCTCGTCGAGGCCGGTCTCGATCCCATCCCCGGCGCGCTCGCCGGCAACCCGGCGCGCATCGCCACGCTCGACGAGATCGACCTGCGCTACATGCGCGCGGTCTTGCGACTCACCGGCGGCAACAAGGTGCGCGCCGCCGAGCACCTCGGCATCACCCGCCAGACGCTGGCCAAGCGGCTCGGCGAGGGCGAATAACCACTGGTAATCGACTGAGCAGGCCGGCGGGCGGCTGGTAGCTTTTTTTGCACGGCCCGTCGCCAAAGCCGCGTCCCGACGCGCGCGCGCTTGGAACGGCGGCTGCAATACGCGGGGAAACCCACCGAGGAGGACTCATGCGTACGCTCGCCACATTGCCGTTCATCGCGCTGTTCGCGTTCGTCGGATGCGCGCACCAGAAGACCGAAGCCAAGGCGCAGCCGACGTCGCCGAGCGCGCCGCCACCGGTCGCCTCGTCGCAGCCGGCGGCGCCGACCGGCAGCTGCTCGCGCGACGTCGATTGCGCCGCCGGCCAGATCTGCCTCGACGGCCGCTGCGCCGACATCTCCTCGAACCTGGCGGCGTGCACCTCGGTGCGCGTGCACTTCGCCTTCAACGCCAGCGACATCGACTCGGCCGATCGCGACGGCCTCGAGCGCGCGGCGCGCTGCATGAAGGCCGATCGCGCGTTGCACATCGCGGTGGCCGGCAACGCCGACGAGCGCGGCACCGAGGAGTACAACATGGCGCTCGGCGATCGGCGCGCGCACGCGGTGCAGGATTACCTGCGCTCGCTCGGCGCCAGCGACGAGCAGATGCAGGCGGTCAGCTACGGCAAGGAGCGCCCGCTGTGCAGCGACCACGACGAGGCGTGCTGGGCGCAGAACCGCCGCGCCGATCTGCAGGCCAACGCGGCGTCCGCCAAGAGGAAGCACCGCAAGTGACCGCTAGGCGGCTCGTCCTCGGCGTTGTCCTTGCGTGCGCCTCCTCCGCCGCCCGGGCCGAGGGCGAGCCGCCGCCTTATTGCATCGGCGAATACGCCGAAGACCTCGCGTCGCTGGCGCCGAAAGCGCGCGAGCTCGAGCATCAGCCCTACTCGTTCTGTGTGCGCAACGCGGTCGTCTACGAGTGCTTGTCGTATGCCGCCGACGGCAGCGTGCGAAGGTCGCGCCGCCAATCGGTCGCGCACGGCACCGCGTTCGCGTACCGGCAGGAGGCGGGCTCGACGCTGCTGTTCACCAACGAGCACGTCGCCGAGTGGCCGGCGGTCACGCCCGACGCCAAGGCGGTCGACGGCGTGCCGGCCGGCTGCAAGCGCGTCTCGGAGAAGCTGAGCATCGTCGACAACGAAGAGGACGCGTACGAAGCCGACGACGTCCCGCTCACCCGCGTCGTCGCCGATGTGCAGCTCGACGCGGCGGTCTTGCGCGCCAAGGCGACGCTGCCGGTGTTGCCGTGGAAGGTCGGGCGCTCGGCGGCGCTGCACGAGCGCGACGCCGTCGAGGTGCGCGGCTTTCCGCTCGGCGCCTTCGCCGCCACCAACGTCGGCAAGGTGGTCTCGGCGTTCCAGCACGACGACGAAGGGCAGTGGGACCACGACGACTTCGTGATCGACGCGCTCTTGTCCAACGGCAACTCGGGATCGCCGGTGTTGGCGGTGTCGTGCAAGACCGGCGAGTTCGAGCTGGTCGGCGTCTATCACGCCGGCTATCTGCAGGGCTCGGCGCTCAACGTCGTCGTCGGGATCGATCAGCTGCGCGACATGATGACGACGCTCAAGCGCACGCCGCGCGGGCATGGCGAGGCGATGGCGACGCTCGACGACGCGACGCGGGCGACGCTGACGCGGCAGGCGACGGCGGCGCCGTGGAACGAGCCCTTCTATCCGTTCGGGCAGTACACGGCGGCGGTGCGGCCGCGCGGCGACGGGGCGCTGGTGTTCGAGGTCTTCGCGCACGACTTTCCGTTTCACACGACGCCGCTGTTCGCGTTCGAGGATCTGGCGGCGAAGGCGTCGTTCGGCGATATTGGACGGGTGTGGTTCGGCGGGACGGGCGGCATCAAGACCTATGCGCGGTCGGATCTCGACGCCGACGCGCAGGCGGCGGTGATGCACACGATCGAGGCGCTGCGTCGCGATGCGGTGTCGTTCTTCGCGCAGCGCGCCGGCGCGACCTCGCCGCCCAAGACGCGCGCCGAGTTCGATCGCGCCGAGCGGGCCGAGCGCTCGCTGTCGCGCACGGTCGCCGGGCGGCGCGAGCTGGCGGCGACGCTGGCCGACGTCGCCGATCGGCTGGCGCCGCGCGCGCCGGAGCCGGGCGTGGCGCTCGGCGATCTGTTCCTGCCGCTCGGTCCGCCGTCGCTGGCGGCGATCGCGCACTTGCCGCCGCCGCTGCCGACGCGATCGGCGCTGCGGCCGCTGCCGACGCCGTCGCCGCCGCTCAAGTGAGGCGCGCGCTCGCGATCGTCTTCGCGCTGGCGTCGATCGCGGCCGCCGATCCGCCGCCACCAGTCGCGGCGCCACCAGTCGCGGCGCCGGAAGTCGTTCCTTCGCGCTACGCGATCACGCTCGCGCCCGATCTCGCGCATCACGGCTTCTCGGGGCGCGAGACCATCGACGTCACCATCGCCGCGCCCACGCGCATCATCACGCTCGACGCCAAGGGGCTCGCGATCGTCGACGCGCGCGTCGAGGCCGGCGGCGAGACGCTGGCCGCGGCGGTGCGCGTCGACGACACGCGCGAGAAGCTGGTGCTGACGCTGCCGCGCGCCGCCTCTGGGCAGGCGCGGGTGGTGCTCGGCTGGCGCGCGCCGCTGTCGCGCGATCTCGACGGGTTCTACGAGATCGAGACGCCCGGCGACGGGCACGCGCATCGCTGGGCCTTCACGCACTTCGAGCCGACCTCGGCGCGGCGCGCCTTTCCCGCGTTCGATACGCCGCGCTACAAGGCACGCTTCGTGCTCACCATCGTCACCGACGCCGGCGACGAGGCGGTGTCGAACACGCCGGTCGACGAGCGCGCGCCGCTCGACGCCACGCACGTGATGACCCGCTTCGTCGAGACCGAGCCGCTGCCGACCTACCTCGTCGCCGTCGCCGTCGGGCACTTCGCGCGGCTCTCGGCGCGGGTCGGCCGCACTGACGTCGCAGTGGTCGCGCCGGCGGCCGACGTCGCGCTCGGCCGCTTCGCGCTCGACACCGCGGTGGCGCTGTTGCCGCGCATGGAGGCCTACTTCGCGCGGCCCTATCCGTTCGCCAAGCTCGACCTCGTCGCGGTGCCGGCGTTCGCGCCGGGCGGCATGGAGAACGCGGCGACGATCTTTTTGCGCGACGATCGCATCCTCGTCGATCCGGCGAGCGCCTCACCGGCGGCCACGCACGCGGTGGCGCGGCTGGTCGCGCACGAGCTGGCACACCAGTGGCTCGGCGATCTGGCGACGCCGCGCGCGTGGAACGATCTGTGGCTCAACGAGGCGACCGCGACCTACGTCGCGCACGAGCTCGTGACCGCGTGGCGGCCGTCGTGGCGTCCGTGGGACGAGCTCCAGGCGGCGCTCGGCGCCGCGCTCGCCGACGACGAGCTGCCCACGACGCACGCGGTGCGCCCCGCCGCCGTCGCCGATGACGACGCGCCGCTGGCGTTCGATTCGATGGTCTACGAAAAGGGCGCGGCGCTGCTGCGGCTGACGGCGGCGTGGCTGGGGCCGACGGTGGTGCGCGACGCGCTCCGGCAGTACGTCGCCGGCGCGGCGTTCGCCGGCGCCGATGCCGAGGACTTCTGGCGCGCGCTCGACGGCGCGGCGGGGCGCGCGGTCTCGCCGGTGGTGCGCGCGTGGGTGGGGACGGCCGGCCATCCGATGGTCAGCGTCGACGGCGCGTGTGAGGGCGCGACGATGGTGCTGCACGTGCAGCAGACGGCGGCAGGCGCGGCAGCGAGCGGCGCGGCGTCGGGCGGCGCGGCGTCGGGCGCGTGGCCGCTGCTCCTGTCGCTGCGCACGGCCGGCGGCGCGCGCGTCGTGCTCGTCGACGGCGGCGTCGTCCGGCTCGACGGCGACGGCGGGTGCCCGGCGTGGGTCGACGCCAACGGCGGACGGCTCGGGTTCTATCGTGTCAGCTACTCGTCGCGGCTCGCGCGCGCGCTCGCGGCCGAGGCGCCGTCGCTCGAGCCGGCCGAGCGTGTCGGCCTCTTGTCCGACGCCTGGTTCGACGTGCAGCGCGGCGCCGCGCCCATCGGCGACTACCTCGGGCTGGTGGCGCGGCTGCGCGGCGAGCGTGCGCCGGCGGTGCTCGCCGAACTCGGCGCCCGCCTCGAGTTCGTCGGCCGCGAGCTCGTGCCCGCCGCCGGGCGCTCGGCCTTCGCCCGCTTCGTCGAGGAGCTGCTCGTGCCCGCGTTCAACGCGCTCGGCTGGAGCGCGCGCGACGGCGACGACGACGGCGTCAGG
>DASXOU010000735.1:0-6268 GCA_036494045.1 Polyangia bacterium
AAGAACGTGAGGAGGAGCGTGCGGATAGGGCTCCCGTCGACGTCGGCGTCGGTCATGATGACGATGCGGTGATAGCGCAGCTTGCCGACGTCCTTGTCCTCGCCGATGCCGCAGCCGAGCGCCGTAATCAAGGTCGCGATCGCGTCCGACGACAGCATCTTGTCGAGGCGCGCCTTCTCCACGTTCAGGATCTTGCCGCGCAAGGGCAGGATCGCCTGATACTGCGAGTCGCGCCCCTGCTTGGCCGAGCCGCCGGCCGAATCACCCTCGACGATGAACAGCTCCGCCTTCGACGGATCGCGCTCGCGACAGTCGGCGAGCTTGCCCGGCAGCGACGACGAATCTAATGCGCCCTTCCTCTGCACCATCTCGCGCGCCTTGCGCGCCGCCTCGCGCGCCCGCGCCGCCAGCACGCTCTTGGCGATGAGCTCTTTGGCCTGCTTGGGATGCTCCTCGAGCCACGAGCCCAGCCGATCGTTGACCACCGCGGCGACGAT
Organism: Polyangia bacterium; assembly: GCA_036494045.1. GTDB lineage: Bacteria > Myxococcota_A > Polyangia > Palsa-1104 > Palsa-1104 > JAQBQH01. The sequence goes on from DASXOU010000735.1 coordinate 498, forward strand.
GCCCGTCACCTCCGACGACACCAGCTTGTCCTTCGGCTGGTTCGAGAACTTCGGATCCGGATGCTTGATGCTGACGATCGCCGTCAGCCCTTCCGACAAATCCGCGCCCGAGAGCCCCTGCTTGATGTCCTTGAGCAGGTTGTTGGCCGTCGCGTACGCGTTGATCGTTCGCGTCAGCGCCTGCCGAAACCCGGTCAGGTGCGTGCCGCCGTCTTTATTCTTGATGTTGTTGGTGAAGCAAAAAATGTTTTCCGAGTACGAGTCGTTGTACTGAATCGCGATCTCGGCCTCGATGCCTTCGCGCGAGTCCTTGAAGTGGATGGGCTTGTCGTGCACCACCACCTTCGACTTGTTCAGATCCTCGACGAACGACGCCAGCCCGCCCACCGACTTGAACTCGTCCTTGCGCGACTTGCGCTCGTCGACGAGCGTGATCGCCAGGCCGCTGTTGAGATACGAGAGCTCGCGCAGGCGCTGCGCCAGCGTGTCGTAGCTGAACTCGGTCATACGGAAGATCTGCGGATCGGGCTTGAACGTCACCTTCGTCCCCGACCTGCGCCCGCTCGTCGGATCGACCACGCCGGTCTGCTTGAACGGCGTCGCCGGATCGCCGCGGCGATATTCCTGATAATAGACCTTTCCGTTTTTGCGGATTTCCAGCTTCACCCATTCCGACAGCGCGTTGACCACCGACACGCCGACGCCGTGCAAGCCGCCCGACACCTTATAGCTGCCGTGGTCGAACTTTCCGCCCGCGTGCAGCACCGTCATGATGACTTCGGGCGCTGGCCGGTTCTCCGTCTTGTGCATGTCGACGGGCATGCCGCGCCCGTTATCCTCGACGGTGACGGAGTTGTCGTAATGGATCGTGGCTTCGACGTGCGAGCAAAATCCGGCGAGCGCTTCGTCGACCGAGTTGTCGACGACTTCGTAGACCATGTGGTGCAGACCGGTGCCGTCATCGGTGTCGCCGATGTACATGCCGGGCCGCTTGCGCACCGCTTCGAGGCCTTTTAGGACCTGGATCTTATCCGCGTTGTAATCGTCGGAAGTATTGCTATTAACGATTTCAGGCTCGCTCATTTTGGGGGTACTAAGGTGTAGCACCGGAACCCCCCGGCGTAAAGGTGAATCAGCGCGTCACGCCACCTGTAACAACTTGAAAATCAAGGCGTTCTTCGGCGAGAAGGACATGCGCGCGATGCGTGGTCGTGATGAACGCCTGGCACGGCACCGATTTCAGGAAATCGAAGAGCTGCTGATTTCGCTTCGGGTCCAATTCCGACGAAACATCGTCCAATAAAAGTACCGGAGAATCGCCCAATTTTTCGCGCAGGAATTCGATCTCCGCGATCTTGAGCGCCAGCACGATCGCGCGCAGCTGCCCTTGCGACGCGTACAACCGCGCCGGTTTCCCGTCGAGAACGAGCGCGAGATCATCGAGGTGCGGCCCCGACGACGTGACCCCGCGCGCGAGATCCTTGCGCCGATCGGCGCGCAATTTATCGCCCATCGAACGGCGGATATCGGCGATATCGAGCTCGGTTTCATATGCGATGGAAAGTCGCAGCCCGGTCTGCGTCACCTGCTCGAACGCCGCCTGCACCCGCGGCCCCAGCTCCTCGACGAGCGCCCGCCGCCGCGTCACCACCGGCACCGCCGCCAGCTCGAGCTGCTCGTCGTAGACCTCGAGCATGCTCTCGCCCTGCGCGCCGGCGCCGTCACGCAGCACCGCGTTGCGCGAGCGCAGCACCTTCTCGTAGGTCTGGACCTCGCCGAGATACGACGGATGCGCGTTCCACACCGCGCGGTCCATGAAGCGCCGCCGCCCCGCCGGCGGCCCCTTGGGCAGCCGCAAATCCTCGGGCGCGAACAGGACGACGTTGAAGCCGCCGAAATAGTCGCTCGCACGCGCGCCCTTGCCGTCGACGCGCGCGTGCTTGTGCCCCGGCGCCAGCGTCACTTCGAGGAGGCGCGCCGTCCCCAGCTTCTCCACGCGCGCCCGCACCAGCGCCTGCGCCGCGCCGAAGCGCACCATCTCCTCGGTCTTGCCGGCGCGAAAGCTGCGCAGCGTGCCGAGGAGATAGATGGCCTCGAGGACGTTCGTCTTGCCCTGCCCGTTGTCCCCGGACAGCACATTGAACCGCGCGTGCGGCTCGATCAAAACCTCGGCTAGATTGCGAAAGTCGCGCGCTTCGAGGGCGTGGATACGCACGCGCGCGAAAAAATCAGATGCGCATCGGCATGACGACGCCGAGATAGCTGCCGGCCTTGGCATCGGCCGGCCGCACCAGGCCCGGGTCGAGCTCGCCGTTGAGCTCGAGCTTCACCTCGTCGCCCTCCATCTCGGCGAGCAGCTCGATGAAGTACTTGGCGTTGAACCCGATCGACAGCGCCGCCCCGTCGTAGCTGACATCGAGCGCCTCGTGCGCCTCGCCGAGGTCCGGGTTGTCGCTGGCGACCTTCAGCTCGCCCTTGGCAATCGACAGCTTGATGCCCCAGGTCTTGTCCGACGACATGATGCTGATGCGCTTGAGCGCCTCCAGGAGCGCCAGGCGCGGCGCGATCGCCACCTTGTCGTTCTCCTTGGGGATGACCTGCTCGTAGGGCGGGAACTGCGCGTCGATGAGCTTGACGCTGAGCGCGGTCGTTCCCACGCGCACGAACAGGTGTCCATTGTGAATCCCGAGCTCGACCGCGCCCTCGGCCGTCTCGAGCGCGCGCCGCACCTCCATGAGCCCCTTACGCGGCACGATGATGCCCTGCGCGAGCTTGGGCCCGCCGTCGAGCGGCCGCTCGACCTTCGACAACCGATGCCCATCGGTCGACACCATGCGCCCGACCGTGCCGTCCGACTCGAAGAGCACGCCGTTCAAGTGATAGCGCGTCTCGTCCGTCGAGATGCTGAAGAAGGTCTTGGCGATCATGTCACGCAGCGTGGCCGCATCGACCTTGGAGAACTTCACCTCGCGATGATTAGGGAGCTTGGGAAAATCGCGATCGGCCATGCCGACGACCTTGTAGTCGACCTTGCCGGCGCGAATCTCCGCGTACTGATTCTCGGTGCGCTTGAGAGTGAGGTCTTCGCCCGGCAGCGACTTGACGATGTCGTGCAGATGCTTGGCACCGACGGTGAGCCCGCCTTCGTGCACGACCTTGCACGGCAGCTCGGCAGTGACGGTGACGTTCAGATCGGTGGCGGCGACGAGCAGCTTGTCCTTGCCATCGGTGCGCAGAAGCACGTTGGCGAGGATTGGCATCGTGCTCTTGCGATCGGAGATTCCCTGCGCCAGGTACAATCCTGAAAGCAGCGCGGCCTTCTCGATCTTGAACTCCATCTGCAGTTCTCCCCGTCTGGTATTTCTTACAAAGAGAAAGATCTAGATCGTCCTACTATTACTGCCTGTGGGAACTTGGATAACCGATCGATCTTTCCGACATCTCACGTGAAACCCCTGTGTCGAAAACGTGTCCTCTTTTTTGCGAACCCGCGAGTTGTGCACAGGAGCCCGTTCCCCACATTCGCTCCACAACTCCGCACACGGTTTTTCCCACAAGCTGCGCGAATTCGCTACTGAGAAAGATGACGCTCGAGCTCTTCGACCGTGTGGCGCGTCTTGGGGTCGCTCGCCACCAGCGATTCGATCTTGCGGCACGCCGACAGCACCGTCGTGTGGTCCTTGCCGCCGAAACGCTGCCCGAGCTCGGGATAGGACGCCTTGCAGAGCTTCCGCGCCAGGTACATCGCGATCTGCCGCGGCCGCGCGATCGCCTGGTGCCGCTTGGCGCTCTTCATGTCCGTCAGCTTGACGTTGAAGTAGTTGGCGACCTCCTTCTGCACCGCCTCGACGGTGAGCGAGTGCGCCGCCTGGGTCAAAAAGTTCTTCAGCGTCTCCTTGGCGAACTCGATCGTGATCGGCTGCTCCTGCAAGCCCGCGAACGCGGCCACGCGAATCAACAAGCCCTCGAGCTCGCGCACGTTCGACTTGATGTTGGTCGCGAGATAGATGGCGACGTCGTCGGGCAGGTTGATCTCGTCGCTCTCCGCCTTCTTCTTGAGGATGGCGATGCGCGTCTCCAGCTCGGGCGGCTGGATGTCCGCGATCAGCCCCGACTGAAAGCGCGAGCGCAGCCGCTCCTCGAGATCGGGAATCTCGTGCGGATACTTGTCCGCCGTCAGCACGATCTGCCGATGCGACTCGAACAGCGAGTTGAAGGTGTGGAAGAACTCGTCCTGCGTGCGGTCCTTGCCGGCGAGGAACTGGATGTCGTCCATGAGGAGCACGTCGCAGCGCTCGCGATACTTGCGACGGAACTCGTCGATCTTCCCGTTGCGGATGCAGTTGATGTACTCGTTCATGAACGTCTCGGTCTTGAGGTACAGGATCCGCCACGACGGGTGCTTCTCGCGGATCAAGTGACCGATGGCGTGCACGAGGTGGGTCTTGCCGAGGCCGACGCCACCATAGATGAAGAGCGGGTTGTACTTGTTCGCCGGAATCTCGGCGACCGCGCGCGAGGCGGCGTGCGCCAGCTGATTCGACGGACCGACGACGTAGGCGTCGAAGGTGTACTTGGCGAGGAGGTCCGGCGCCGGCACGTCCTTGTCGGCGGTCTTGAGCTCGACCGGGCCCGACTTGGTGTCGTACGACGACGTCGACACCGGCACCGGCGTCGGGTCACGCAGCGACTCCGCCTCGCGCACCTCGAACAAGATCTCGAAGTCCTGGTTGGTCTGCGCGCGCAGCGCATCGAGGACGATCGACTGGTAATTGTCCTGGAACCACTCTTTGATCCACTTCGACGGCGCGCTCAAGGTGATGCGCATGCCGCTTTCCTTCTGCGCCACGGCCTTGCACTGAATCGGTCTCAGCCACATCTCGAAGTTGTGCGGCTTGATCCGGCCTTCGAGCGTCGACAGCGCGCTCTCCCACAACCCCGTCATCGCAGTCGATTCCTGTGGCTGCTCGTCTTCGGACATGAATTACCCACAGGCCTATCCACAGTGTGGATAAGTCCTCGTCTCGGAACCTCGGGAATGTTCGATTAGCTAATGGATTCGCCGGTACTGCATGGTTCTGGCGTCGCTGTCCGCCATGGTGATCGACACTCTTCGGACCCCACTCGTTTCCCCCTCAGGCGTGAGCGTTTCGATCGTTTATCAATCGCGTTTTCCCCAGGCAAGCGGAAAAAAACCCGCGTTGCGATCTGCGAGGGATCGTTCAGAAAAAACTGTGACCAGCAGATGGCGGAAATGCGAAGGATCAGTGCCTCGGTCCGACCGCAGGAGAAAAGCTAGCGGAACCTCGCAGAAAATTTCGCGCGTGAGATCGTGACACGCGCTCGACCGCGTGGGGCGCGGGTTTGCGCGCGCGCGGCGGCCAAAACCGCGACCGTTGGCCAAACCGCGACATTCCGCCGCACGCTCGAGCAAATTCTTCGCGTCCACTGGGTGCTTTACGGCGATCGGCTCCGTGAACAAGGGCGCCCGCGCGCAGCCTTGACACGGAAGGTCGTGATTGCTATAGCTCCGCGGCTATTTCACTCGGGACAGGATAACTTCCGTGAAGCGCACTTATCAGCCACACAACAAGCGCCGCAAGCGCTCCCACGGTTTTCGGAAGCGCATGCGCACCAAGGGCGGGCGTTTGACCTTGCAGCGTCGCCGCCGCAAGGGTCGCAAGCGGCTCACCGTCGCTGTCGCCAAGAAGTAAGCCGCGCGCGAACCGAGGCGCGGTGACGCCCGATTGCTTTCCCAAGAGCTCACGGCT
>DASXOU010000736.1:0-2585 GCA_036494045.1 Polyangia bacterium
GGCAGCGTCTACATGGGGCTCGGCGAAGCGCTGATGGAGGAGCAGGCCTATCGCCGGCTGCCGCCGAAGCTGTCGCGCGCGCACGTGCACAAGTTTCCGTCGGCGCTCGAGTACAAGAGCCCGGGCACGCTCGACATGCCCGACGTCGAGACCATCCTCGTCGAGGAGCCCGATCCGAACGGACCGTTCGGCGCCAAGGAGGTCGGGCAGGGGCCGCTCTTGCCGATCATGCCGGCGGTGGCCAACGCGGTCTGGGACGCCGTCGGCGTGCGCGTCGACGAAGTGCCGATCACGCCGGAGAAGATCCTGAAGGCGCTCGGCTCGCCGTCGAAGCGCTTCGGTCCGGCGCGGTTTCCCGCGGTCGCGTGGCCCGAGGCGCTGCGCGTGCCGCCGCCGTGGGAAGGCGGCGACGGCAAGGCGACCAACGAAGCGCCGCGCAAGCGCGATCGCGTGCGCGGCGCGACGGTGGCGCCGCCCGTCGAGGAATTGGTGGCGCGCGAAGGAGGGAAGCCGCGATGATGCGCCTGCCGCGCTTTCGCTACTTCGCGCCGCGCACGCTCGCCGACGCGGCCGCGCTGCTCGCCGAGCACGGCGCGCAGGCGTCGCTCGTCGCCGGCGGCACCGATCTATGGCCCAACATGAAGCGCCGTCAGCAGACGCCGACGCGCGTGATCGGGCTGCGCGCCGTCGCTGCGCTGCACGGCGTCCGCGGCTCGCCGGCGGGCGGCTTCGACGTCGGCGCGATGACCTCGCTCGCCGCCGTCGAGCGCGACGCCGCCCTCGCCGCCGCCTGGCCCGCGCTCGGCCGCGCCGCGCGCCTGATCTCGACGCCGCCGTTACGCAACATGGGCACGCTCGGCGGCAACTTGTGCCTCGACACGCGCTGCAACTATTGGAACCAGTCGTTCGAATGGCGCCAATCGATCGACTTCTGCCTCAAGCGCGACGGCGGCACCTGCTGGGTCGCGCCCGGCAGCGAGCGCTGTTGGGCGGTGGCGTCGTCGGACACGGCGCCGGTCCTGTGCGCGATCGGCGCCGAGGTCACGCTCGTCTCCGTCGACGGCGAGCGGCGCATCGCCGTGCACGAGCTCTTCCGCGACGACGGGATCGAATATTTGAACAAGCGTTCGAACGAGATCCTGACCGCGATCCATCTGCCGCCGCAGGACGGCACCTGGCGCGCCTCGTATCGCAAGCTGCGCCGGCGCGAGTCGTTCGACTTTCCCGTGCTCGGCGTGGCGGCGGCGGCGCGCGTCGTCGGCGGCATCGTCGCCGAGGCGCGCATCGTCATCACCGGCGCCGGCTCGCGCCCGCACGACGCGACCGCGGCGGCGGCGCTGCTCGTCGGCAAACGCATCGACGATCGCGACGCCATCGCCGCCGCTGCCGATCGCGCGGCGCGCCTGGCCAAGCCGCTCGACAACACCGATTTCGCGCTCGGCTGGCGAAAGGAAATGGCGCGTCATCACGTGATCGCTGCGCTCGCCGATCTCGCCTGATTCGCGGTATGATGCGCGGCCATGAACATCCCCCCCGACCTCAATGATCCCAACGACCCGAACGCGTCCAACGCCGGCGGCCCGCCCGTCGATCCCGCCGCCGACTTCGCGCTGAAGAAGCAAGGCTCGAAGACGCCGTGGATCGTCGTCGGCGTCATCGCCGTCGCAGCCATCGGCTTCTTCGTCTACCGCAGCATGCAGGCGCAGAAGATTCGCGAGATGCACGTCGCGGTGATGAGCCAGTTCCAGTCGATCGAGAAGGACGACGTGATCGGCAAGTTCTGGGCGTGCCTGCTCGGGCAAGGCGTCGACCCCGGAATGTTCCCCAACAACCTGGCGCTGTCGCAGCGGCTCGAGAGCTCCTTCGGCACCGACCCGAAGAACTACCCGGAGAAGGTGCGCGAGGAGTGCACGCCCAAGGCGATCGACGCCAAGCACAAGATCGAGGGCATCACCGCGCCGGCGATGTACGACGCGTCGCTCAAGGCGTACGCCAAGAGCCTCGCCGATCTGTCGACTGCGTTCGACGATTGGGCGAAGATCGCGCCGTCGCACCTGGCCGAGCGCGAGGTCGGCGCCAAGGTCGGCACGTTCGGCTCGGCGTGGCACTCGTTCGCCGGCGGCAAGCCGGGCGCGGACGTCGTCGCCTACGATCGCTTCCTGCATTGCGCGGTGCCCGGCGTCGACAAGATGAAGGACGGGCAGGCGCTCGTGGAGTACCTCTTCAAGCAGTGCAAGGATCCGAAGTACCTCGACACGCTGCAGAACACGTGCGGCAAGGAAGTCACGACCGACAACGCCATGGCGATGCCGACGCCCGGTTTCAAGACCTCGGTCGCCAAGCTCGCCGCCGACGATCGCGAGCTCTCGGCGTTCGATGACTGCCTGCGCAAGGGCCGCAAGTCCAAGCGCACCGATGACGCCGAAGAGGTCGGCAAAGCCTGGCTGGAGTACATGGAAGCCGGCCGAAAGGTCCGCGAAGTGGGCAAGGAAGCGCTGAGCGACAAGTAATAATCTAAAATATTACGATTAATTAGATATTGTACTGTTTACCGGTCAAGAATCAGTAGAATTTCCCTTGACCGG
>DASXOU010000737.1:0-2493 GCA_036494045.1 Polyangia bacterium
GCGAAGTCGACGACGGCGCACCCGCCGATGGGGCGCTGGCTGACGGCGTGGCGCAGCGAAGCCGGGGCGAAGCGGTTCTCCACCGTCATCGGGGAGAACTATCAGTGCCTGTTCCGCACTGCCACCAGCATGGCGTCGCGCGACCGCTTCGTCGTCGTCGTGACCGGGCCCGACGCTGCGATGCGCCAGAAACACGCCAAAGACGTGCTCGCCGACGTGCTTCAAGATGCAAGTGGAACGAGGCCGGGAAGCTGATGCCGACCGCGCGCGCAAAATGTTCGGATCGTCAGAACGTGTATTTCGCGCCTGTGGAGGTGGGCATCGGCACGAGCACGACGTTCGAGCGCTCTCTGACCGGCGATTGCGTGCCGTCGTCGGTGACGTCGCGAACATTGCCGGCGACGACGAAGACGCCGATCATCTCACCGGCAGCCGGCTGATAACCGGCCATCGCTCCCCACCGCCCGTCGTAATACCAGTTCGTCGCGACCTGCTGATTCGCGCCGACGTTCCCGCCGGACTGATCGAGACCACGCCAGAACTGGATCGCCGCCGATGCGTACCAGTGACCGTTGATGAGCTCGGCCATCCCGAGCGTGTATTCGAGCGAGCCGCTCCAGCCGGGCGGAGTGACGTCGGGCCAACTGCCCGCTCCGTCCCGCTTGCTGAACTCGACGTGAACGCCGTCCATTCCGTCATATTGGAATTCGAGATCGGTGATGGTCGTCGTCACCTCCCAGTCGGCGAGACTCGCTGGATTGTCCACGATCGTCGCATCGTGCAAGTCGAGCATGCTCGGAAGGGTCGCCAGGTCGGGAGCCATCGCCAGATCGAGGGGCGCCGGCGGTTGACTCAGGTCCGGAGTCATGTCGGATCCGGACGGAAGCACGCTCCACGTATCGGAGCAGGTTCCGACGCCGTGAACGCCCGTTGCTGTGATGGTGAAGGTGTGAGCGCCGACGCCGCCGCCCTTCGCTCCGGTGGCGCTCAGCGTCGCGTTGCACGGGATTGGCACCGCGCCGGTCCCGTCGACGGCGTAGCTGCATTTCTCGGCGTTCTGTGACGTCCACGTCCCGGTGAATATCGTCATGAGGCCGCCGGTCGACGGGCTCACCGAGACCTGACAGGTCGTCGATGACTTTGTCTGGCAAGCCGTCGCGCATGCGGCTACCGTGAAGAAGAACAGAGCAGGGCCTCTTTTCATGACGTGCCTCCTTGCCCCCGCGTTGGCTGCCGGATTGTTCCAAATCGGCGATTCGCGCGCTTCCACGAGGGCGACGTTTGTTCACGTTTACGCGCCAGCGTGGCGACGGTAGGAGGCGTTTCAGCTGATGCGACTCGCGGCGGACATCGAGGAATTCTGGCGCGACCCCATCGGCAGTTACTTCGTCGAGCGCGCCTTTTTGCAATTCTGCGCAGCGTCCGATCTGTGGGGCTACATGCTGTGGGGCGACATCGGCGAGAGCGATCTGCAAGCGCTCGCCCGCAGCGTCGGACACAGGGGCTGGGATGACGTCGCGCCCCATCGGTCGTTCATCGACTTCCGCCGGGTCACGTCGATCGATGGCAGCGGGTACGCGATCCTTCGCGAGGCACAGGCTGCGCATCACGCCGAGCTCGCGCGGCGGATTACCCGCATGGTGATCGTTCGCCCCGACGGCCTCGTCGGCGCCATCGCCGAAGGCATCCAGCAGCTCGTCGCGTTCCCGCACCCGGTCGAGGTGGTCGCGACCGCCGAGGACGCGCTTTGCCGGCTCGGGGTCGACGATGCGCGCGTCTTGCCGGTGCTCGAGGCCGCGCGCGCCAGCCTTGCTTCGAGCGCGCGCGTCGTCGCCGAGCTGCACGCCGTGCTGGACGCGCATTTGCCGGAGCTCGCGCTTCCGGCCGTTGCCAAGCAACTCGGTCTGTCGCCACGCAGCCTGCAGCGAAAGCTACGCGAGCTCGGCACCAGCTTTGGGGCGGAACGCAACCTCGCTCAGGTTCGCATCGCGCAGCGGCTGATGGCGCAGACGGACGCGACGCTGTCCCAGATCGCGCTCGACGTCGGCTGCCGCTCACTCCAGCACTTCAGCACGCTCTTTCGCCGCGTCGCGGGCGAGCCACCGAGTCAATGGCGCGTCACCAATCGACGCTGAGCTCCAACCCTGCAGCACGAGGAGCGTGAGATGCCGATGCCGGTGATCTGGGCCTATGCCGTCGGTGGCGCGATTTTCGCGATCGGCCTGGTCGCGATGTTTCTTCGCGGCGACTGGCACAACGCGCGCGGGCTCGACAAGCTGATCCTCCTCGGCCCGCTCTTCTACGTGGCGCCGGTCGCGGCCTTCGGCACCGAGCACTTCACGTTCGCCAAAGAGATGGCGCCGATGGTGCCCGCGTGGATGCCGTGGCACCAATTCTGGGTCTACTTCGTCGGCGCCTGCTTCATCGCCGGCGCGCTCGGCGTGGCGACGAAGATTCAGGCGCGTCTCGCCGCGAGCCTGTTCGCCGCGACGT
>DASXOU010000738.1:0-5711 GCA_036494045.1 Polyangia bacterium
CCGCCGCGCCGGGCCGCTCCGTCGACACGTGGCCATTGACGAGCTGCGACGTACCGAGCTGCGCCAGCCAGCCGTCGACGACGGTGTTCGCGTCGGCGCCGGTGATCGCCGCGAGCACGCGCGGCAGCGCCCAGAAAGGATCGTCGAGGATCGTGGGATCGCGGACGAGCACGCTCTTGCCGGCGACGACGCCGGGCGACGCCGGCTGGCAGGCGCTGAAGATCGGCTCGCACATGACGCCGCCGCCGTCGCCGCCGCCACATCCGCCGGCGCCGCCGCCGCCGGACGAGCCACAGAAGCTGTCGGGCACGGGCTGGCCGTTCGTGTAGGGCGAGCAGTCGAGCGTGTAGACCGGGTCGCACTGCGGATCGGCGTTGCACTCGCGCTCGTCCTCACCGGCGCAGCCGACGAAGACGCAGGCGCCGGCATCGTTGCAGCGCTGCCCGACCGCGCACTCCGAGTCCATCCTGCAGCTCACGCTCAACGGGGCACAGCCCGTGAAGTAGCCATGCACGTCGAAGAACTCGTCGCACTCGTGCCGTTTTCCGCAGTCGTGCTCATCGAGACCGCAGCCGACGAGCGCGAAGCACGTCGCCGGCGGCGATGCCGGCTGAGGCGCTCCGCTCGCCACCGGAGTCGGCGCGATCCTCGGCGGCGTGGTCGAGCAGTCGGGACGGGCGTTGCACGCGTCGCCGTCGGTGATCTCGGAGCACGGCTCGAGCGCACAGCTGCTGCCGGAAGCGGACAACGCACAGCGACGGTCGGCCCGGCAGGCGGTCGCGTCGAGCGGCGCGCACGGATCGATGGGCTGCGGAACGGCGTGGCAGCTGTTCGTGCCGTCGCGCTGGACGATCTGACAGCGGGTGTCGACGCCGCAGGCGTGCTCGTCCAGGCCGGCGCACGGATCCGAGCACGATTGCCAACCGTCGAAGACGGTCGAGGCAGGAAGCGGCGTGCAGACGCCGGTCTCGGGATCGATGGCGAACCGCAGCGCGCCGTTGCTGCCCATGCAGCCGGCGACGAGAGCGATCAGGAGCGCGAGCCGTTTCATCGAGTCTTCCTGAGATCGCGGGAGCGTTGCAGCAGGCGTGCCACGGCTAACTATCGCTCCTGCCTTCGGCGCGTGTGCAACGACCACGAAATTTCGCGGCCCTCTCAGAAATTCGTCAATTGTTGTTCGGGCGATATTCCGCTCGGTAGTCGGCCATCCACCCGGTCACGCGATCCATGAGCTCGCCGGGAATCAGCTTGTCACGCACGGCTTCGCGCGCGCCCCGCGCCAGCTCCTGGAACTCCGACGAGAACCCCGACGAGACCGGCACCTTCTTCACGCCCTGTCGCGCGAACAAGCCGCCGAGCAGCGCCGCGTCCTGCTCGCGCCCGATCGCCTCCAGGCGCGATTGGAACTTCGCCGCCGCCGCCGTGAGCACGCTGCGCTCGTCGACGTCGAGCTGATCCCACGCGCGATTGATCATCACCATGCAACCGGGCAGAAAGCCGAGCCGCAGCTCGCTCAGATATGACGTCGACGCCGACCATTGAAACGCGAGCGCCGCGGTAGGCACGGCGAGAAAGCCGTCGGTGCGTCCATCTTCGAAGGCGCGCGCCGCGTCCTCGACGGGAAGCCCCACCGCCGGCACGCCGAGCGCCTGCAGCTGCAGATGCATCGGCTCGTCGAGATCCCAGTACCAGAGGCGCGCTTTGCGCAGGTCGGCGACGCTGGCGATCGGCCGACGCGTGAACATCAAGTCGGATCCGAGCCCCGCGGCGCCGACGTTGTGAAAGCCGACGTCGGCGAGCTCGCGATCGATGGTCGGACGCAGCCGCCCGAGCACGTACGACGCTTCGTCGCGCGTCTGAAACAGCCCGAGCAGACGCAGGACGCGCATCGACGGCGACAGCTTCATGCACAGCATGCCGCCCGACATGACGACGTCGAGCTGGTTCTTCTTCATGCGCTCGAGCAGCTGCAGCTCGTTGCCGGCGATACCGCCGAAGTACCACTTGGTGGCGACGGCGCCCTTGCTCTCGGCCTCGATCTCGCGGCCCATCGTGCGAAACAGGCGCGCCCAGGCCGTGCCGTCGGGAGCGGCGGTGGCGAATCGCAGCACGATCGGATCGGCGGCGGCGAGGGACATGGAGCTGCAGAGGACGACCAACAAGGCGGCAATGCGTAATTTCACGGCATGATCGTAGCAGATTAGCGGACCAGATGATTGGCCGCGAAGCTGACCGACAGGATCGGCGGCAGCCGCAGATCGACGAGCCCGTTCGACTCCGACGCCTCGTCCTCGCAGGTCAGGACCATCGGCAGGATCGCTGCCTGATCCGACGCCGGCATCGACCACAGCTCGCTGACGCCGACGAGCACGAACGGCAGCGGCCGACCGCCCATGAAGACGGTGCCGACCATGTTGTCGTTGCCGTCGGTGTGCAGATCGAACTTGCGCGATCCGATGGTGCCGTGCAGCTGCGCGCTCGAGAACGCGAAGTCGATGGTGTGGCTCTTGGCCATCCAGGGCGCGCCGGTGTCGCCGGCGGCGCTGCTCGGCGAGCCGGCGGGGCCGCCGCCCGAGCCCTTGGCGCCGTGGAAGCTGGTGAACATCTCGCCCATGTCGTCGCCGATCGAGCCCTGGATGCGGCGCTCGCCGTGCTGATCGCGCACCTCGAGATGCATCGGCCGCGTGTGGCTCTGAATGCCGCTGGAGCGGCTGATCGGCTCGACGTAGCCGACCATCCCGAGATAGCCCCACCGATATTGCGACTCGGCCCAGATCTCGGCGCCGCACGCGAACCCGGTGATCCGTCCGGCATACGCGCGCAGCTTGTCCGAAGCGCCGCGCTGATCGGGATAGGCGTCGTGATGCGTGATGAGATAGAGGTGGTTGTCGGTGTAGCTGAAGGTGAGGCGCGGCAGCTCCTGCCCGCGCACGCGCACGCTCGACGAGACGCAACCGCACGCGAACAGCAGCGACGCAACCAACCACGGTGCCGGCGAGATCATCGTATCTAGGAAGTTGCCGCCGGGCGCGCGCGCGTTTGCAAACGGCGACGAAGGTTTTTTCGGACGCGGATGACGCCCGCGGCAACACTATAGGCGACCGCGATGCCCGACTCCGACGAGCTCGACGACGTCCTGGCGCAGACCGCGTGGCTGCGACGGTTGGCGCGCCGGCTCGTCGCCGACGAGGCCGAGCGCGACGACCTCGTGCAGCAAGCCTGGCTCGAGGTGCTGCGCGCCCGATCGCGGCCGCGAGCCGCGCGCGCGTGGATGTTCGGCGTCTTGCGCAACCTCGTGCGCATGCGGCTACGCGGCGAGGAGCGCCGGCTGCGACGCGAGTCGGGCGAGTCGCTCGTCACCACGCCGCCGGCGCATCCCGAGGAGCTGGTCGAGCGCGTCGAGGTCGAGCGTCGCGTCGCCTCGGAGCTCTTGCAGATCGACGAGCCCTATCGATCGACGCTGCTCATGCGCTACTACGACGAGCTCGAGCCCAAGGAGATCGCGCAGCGCCTCGGCATTCCCGCGAGCACGGTGCGGGGGCGCCTCAAAGAGGGGCTCGATCGGCTGCGCGTTCGGCTCGATCGCGAGTTCGGCGACGATCGCCGGCGCTGGGGGCTGGCGTTGATTCCGACGGCGGCCGTCGCCCACGGCCGCGAACACACGATCGCGGCCACGATCGGAGCCGCGCTCGCGACCAAGACGATGGCCACGCTCGTCGCCGGTGCGCTCGGCGTCGCGCTCTTGAGCTGGGGCGCCGCCCGTCGGTGGCGCGCGCCCGCCGGCTCGACGGAGCTGGCGCGCATGACGCCGGGGACGCCGTGGCGCGGCGCCCTCGGGCATCGCGGCGCCGTCGACGACGCGGCCACGCTCGCGGGCGCCAGGGTGCCGCGCTGGTTCGGTCAGCCGGGCGCGCCGGTGCGGCGAATCGCGGGCCGCGTCACGGTCGGCGGCGCGCCATTGGCCGGCGCCACCGTCGAGCTCGTGAGTGCGCTCAGCGACGCCGGCGTCCTGCCGCTCCCCACGCAACGCAGCGCCGGCGACGGCAGCTTCGACTTCGGATCGCAGCCGCCGGCGCGCTATTTCATCGCAGCGAGCGCGCGGCAGCACAGTCCCGCGCTCGTCGAGCTCGACACGCGCGATGTCACGGCGGCCGCCGATCGCGTGGAGCTGCGGATCGGCGGCTGCGCGTCCGCGCTCTTCGGACACGTTGACGACGCGTCGGGCGGCCCGGTGGTCGGCGCGCGCGTCTGCTGGGCGCCGCCGCGCGCCACCTGCGTCGTCACCGACGAAAACGGCGCCTACGAAATGTGCCTGAGCCCGCGCCAGACGGCCGTCGAGATCGCCGCCAAGGGCTACGGCGCCTACGACGAACGAGTCCTGCCGTCGGGCCGCAGAACCAAGCGCGACTTTCTGCTGACGCCCGAGGCCACGGCGATCGGCCGCGTCGTGCGCGCCGAGGATGGCCGCGCGCTCGCCGGCGCACTCGTCGAGCTCGTCGGCATCGGCCAGAACACGGCGCGCTGGGCGGCCTCGGCGGCGACCGTCAGCGACGCCGACGGCCGATTCACGGTGAGCGGGCTGCCGCCCGGACGGGTGCGTTTGAGCGGCGTCTCCGACGGCGCGGCGGCGGAGGAATGGCTCGAGCTCAACGCCGAAGCCGGACGCGTGACCGGCGAGATCCTGTTACGTCTCGGCGTCGCCGCCGTCGTGAGCGGCACCGTCACCGACGGGCGTGATCCGGTCCGCGGCGCCGTCGTCGCGGTCGGCGAGCCCGGCGCGCTGCGCTCGGACGCGGTCACGCAGAGCGACGGCAGCTTCGTCCTGCCGAGCGTGCCGCGCGGGACCGAGCGGCTGCGCGTCGCCGGCTACGAGGTGCGCGAGCCGAGCGCGCTCGGCGTCGATCGCAACCGGCTGGCGGACGTCCACGTCGTCGTCGCACCGATGGGCTCCATCGCCGGGCAAGTGACGCGCGCCGGCCGCCCGCTCGGGGGCGCGAAGGTCGGCTACGGCTTCAACGTGGCCACCTGGGCCGGCGACGACGGCCGCTACGTCCTGCGCGGCCTGCCGCCGGCGAACTATCGGCTCTATGCCGACAGCCCGCTCGGCGACGCGTTCGGCATCGCCGACGTCACGCTCGGCGCCGGCGAAGCGCGCGCCGGCGTCGACATCGAGGTGCAATGGGGCGGTACGATCTCCGGAACCATCGTCGAGTCGAGCGGCGCGCCGGCGGCGAACGTCTGGGTGCGCTTCGAGGCGCAACATCTCGCCGACGGCGGCGAGGACGTCACCGCCCCCGACGGCAGCTTCCGCGTCGCGACGCTCATCGGCGGCGACGATTATCGGCCGTACGTCCGCCCGTCGCGGTGCTCGAACCAGAAGCTCGTCGCCGGCGACGAGGACTTTCCCAACGTCCACGTCGCCGACGGCGCCAGCCACGTGACTGGCGTGCGGCTCGTGATCAAGCGCGCGCACCTTCCGATCGCGGGCAGCGTCGTCGACGGCCAAGGACAGCCGCTCGCCGATGTGCACGTGGCGGCGAGCCGCGTCGACGGCGACGAACCCGGCGCCAACGTCTGGTTCGACGCGCCGAGCACGATCTCGGGCGCCGACGGAAGCTTTCGAATCGACGACCTCGACGCCGGGCTCTACCGCCTCGAGGCGCGCAGCGGAGACGGCGGCGAAGCAACCATCGCCGCCGTCGCGGCCGGGG
>DASXOU010000739.1:0-9270 GCA_036494045.1 Polyangia bacterium
GAAGAATCCGGAGCGCGCGATCGAGATCCTGCGCCACGTGCTCGACGAGCTGGCGCCGCGCAACCTCGAGGCGCATGCGCGGCTGCAGAAGCTATTGGCGGCGAGCGGCAACCTCGACGGCAGCTTGCGCATCGCCGAGCGCGAGCTGTTCCTGACCGAGGATCCGGCGATCAAGCTGTCAGTGGCGATCGACATCGCGCGGCGCACCTCGCAATTGAAGGACGCGCGGCGGGCTGTAGCGGCGTGGCGGCGCGTCGCCGAGCTGCAGCCCGACGGCCCCGAGCCGCTGGTGGCGTTGGCGGCGCTCTATCGGCAGGTCGAGGATTGGGAAGCGCTCTGCGGCGTCGACGAGAAGCGGCTCGAGCTGTCGGAGGCGGCGGGCACGCGCGCCGACTCGATCCAGCTTCTGCGCACGCTGGCGGCGATCGGCGAGGAGAAGCTCGGCGATCCCAAGCGCGGGTTCGAATATCTGCGCCTGGCGCACGAGCTCGGGGGCGAAGACGACGGTTCGCTCCTCGGCGACGTGCGGCGCATGGCCGAGCGTCACGCGCTGTGGGAGGAGATGTGCGCGGTCTACGCGACCTTGCCGGGCCTGGAGTCGCGGCTCGAGGTGGCCAAGATCGCCGACGACAAGCTGCACGATCCCAAGCGCGCGTTCGCGGTGGTGCGCTCGGCGCTCGAGCTCGACGTGCACGGCGACAAGATCCTGCCCGAGCTCGAGCGGCTGAGCGAGCGCACCAAGGACGCGGGCGCGCTCCTCGACGTGTACGAGCAGCTGATCGCGCGCGGCTCGGCGGCGCAAAAGCTGGCGCTCCTGCGCAAGCGGGCGTCGGTGCGGCTCGAGCGGCAGAAGGATTCGTCGGGCGCGCTCGACGAGCTGATGCGCGCGTTTCCGTATGCGCCCGGCGACAAGGAGCTCCTCGGCGAGGTGCGGCGGCTGGCGGAGGAGACGCGGCGCTGGGACGACGCGCTCGCCGTCGAGGGTTATCGCTTTCACACGGCGCCCGAGAGTGAGCAGCTGGCGATCGCGTGCGAGGCGGCGGCGATCGTCGAGGAGAAGGTCAAGGATCCGCTGCGCGCGTTTCGCGCTTATCTGCGCGCGTTCCAGCTAGCGCCCAAGGACGAGAGCATCCGCGGCCATCTGTGGCGGCTGGCGCGCATCGTCGGCGACATCAAGGAGGAGCCGAAGCCGCCGCCGGTGCTGCGCGTGCCAATACAACAGTCTCCGCAGTCGTCGGCGCCGCCGCCAATTCCGTCGTCGGGCGGCTTCGTGATCGAGTCGTCGGCGAAGTCGGCGCGCGAGCCGACGCTCGAGGTCGCGCTCGACGACGTGATGTTCGATGACTCGCGGCCGCATCGACTGGTGCCGGAGACGATCACCTCGTCGCGGCCGGCGCGCGATCCGACGGTGGAGCTGTCGATCAACGACCTCATGACCATCGCGCGGCCGCAGAAGCGGGTTACCCAGCCGCCGACGATGGAGCTGTCGATCTCCGACGTCGCGGTGATCGCGGGCGTGGGCAAGGGCAAGAACGGCGCGCACGGGCACGCGCCGCCGGCCAAGAAAAAAGCGCCGCCGCCGATGCCGCGCGCGGCCGAGGCGCGCACGATTCAGGGTCCGCACTCGGCGTGGGACGAGCTGGCGCTGGTGCAGCTCAACCTGCCGGCCGAGGACGAGCACGAGCACTTTGCGCACCTGCTCGCGGTCAGCGAGATGTGGGAAAAGGGCGCCGGCGATCTCGACAAGGCGTTCGAGTCGCTGGCCGGCGCGTTCAAGCTCGATCCCGACAACGAAGCGGCGCGGCGCGCGCTCGAGCGGCTCGCCGAGTCGAACGGCGCCTGGAACCAGCTCGTCGCCGTGCTCGACGCGACCATCGACGAGACCGGCAACGGCGAGCGCGCGGTGTCGCTGCTCATCGACTCGGCGCGCGTGCGCGAGCGGCAAGGCAACGCCGCCGACGCCGAAGAGCGCTACCTGCGCGCGCTCGGCATGCGGCCCGATGACGAAGCGGCGATGTCGCGGCTCGAGGCGGTCTATCGGCAGTCGGAGCGCTGGGCCGAATTGGCGACGCTGCTCGAGCGGCGGCTGCACGGGCTCATCGAGCGCATGCCGGCGTCGGAGACGCGAAAGGAGCGCGCCCTCGAGCTCGCCGAGGTCTACGAGCGCATGGGCAACACCTACGAGGCTATCGACGCCTGGACGCACGTGGCGCGCGAGTATCCCGATCACGCGCCGGCGTTCGCGAACCTGGCACGGCTCTACGAGTCGGTCGGGCAGTGGTCCAAGGTGATCGAGTCGCTGACGCGCGAGCTCGACGTGCACGACTCGCAGAGCCAGGGCTCGGATCGGCGCGGGCAGGTCGAGGCGCGCGCGATCCGGCGGCGCATCGGCGCCATCTTCGAGAAGGAATTGGAGCTGCCCGAGCGCGCCATCGAAGCCTATGGCGCCGTGTATGACGCCGATCCCTCGGACGTCGAGGCGGCGGCGGCGCTGGAACGGCTCTACGAGAAGCTCGGACGCTGGAAGGATCTCGAGGCGCTCTACGAGCGGCGCGGCGAGCGTGCCGATCGGCAGGACAAGGTCGCGCTCTTGGAAAAGCGCGCGGCGCTGATGACCGATCGCATCGGCGATCACGCGGGCGCGGCGGTGGTGCTGCGGCAGCTGCGCAAGATGAATCCCGAGGACGACGCGATCGCGGGGCGGCTCGAGCGCGCGCTCGGCAAGGCCGGGCGCGTCGAGGAGCAGGCCGAGGTGTTGCGCACGCGCATTCGCGCGGCCAAGCGCGGCGGCGCGTCGAAAGTGGAATTGGCGCGCATGCACGTCGAGCTCGGCGTGCTCGAGGCGCAGCTCGAGGACGCGGCGACGGCGGAGCGGACGTTCGAGCACGCGCTCGAGCTCGTGCCCGAGGATCCGCGCGCGCTCGCCGAGCTGGCCAAGCTGCGCCAGGGCGGCGCCGATTGGGACGGCTACGCGGCGGCGCGCGAGCGCGAAGCGGAAGTGGCGGCGTCGACGGCGCAGGCGGTGACGGCGCTGGTCGACGCGGCGCGCGTGCACATGGAGCGGCGCAAGGACGACCTCGCGGCCAAACGCGCGCTCGAGCGGGCGCTGCACAAGGATCCCGACGCGGCCGAGGCGGTAGCGCTCTATGGATCGCTGGCGCGGCGGATGCTCGACGACAAGACCGCCGATGCGCTGGCGCACAAGGAGCTCGGCGGCACCACGCCGCCGTCGCCGGAGCGGCAGGCGGAGCTGCACGCGGGCCTCGGTGCCTCGGCGCTGCGGCGCGGCGAGCCCGACGAGGCGGCGCGGCGCTTTCGCGAGGCGGTGTCGGCGCGGCCGGGCTATCCGCCGGCGATCCAGGGGCTCGCCGATCTGGCGGCGCAGTCGGGCGCGTGGGACGAGGTCGAGGCGCTGCTCCGCGACGCGGCGTCGAAGGAAGGCGTGCCGCCGCAAGTGGCGTCGCAGTTCCATCGGCGGCTGGCGGACGCGGCCGAGCAGCAAGGGCGGCTCGACGACGCGTACTCGGCGCTGCTCGAGGCCGATCGGCTGACGCCGGGCGATCTGCAGACGCGCCTCTACCTCGGCGAGAATCGTTATCGCGCGCATCGCTATCGCGAGGCGGCGCAGTATCTCGGCGCGCTCGCCGATCATCCCGACGCCGAGCGGCTGCCCGAAGAGGCGGCCGAGGCGGTGTATCACGGCGCGCTCGCCGAGCTCAAGCTGCGGCGACCGGAGAAGGCGATGACGCTTCTGGCCGCGGCGGTGCGCATCCATCCCGGGCACGCGGCGGCGCTGGGCCTGCTCGCCGAGCGCGCGCTCGAGGACGGCGACGTCGGCCGCGGGCTCGAGCTGCTCGAGCTCCAGGCGCAGGCGACGCGCGAGCCCGAGGATCGCGCGCTGCGCTTCGAGCGCGTGGCCGACGCCATCTTGTCCGAGCTCAACGACACGGCGCGCGCCTCCGCGGCGTACGATCAGGCGGCGCTTGCGGCGGGCGACAAGGCGTCGGTGACGCTCTTGGAAAAGACGCTGAACCTGCAGCGCGCCGGCGGAAAGATCGAAGCGGCGGCGAAGACGGCGGCGATGCTGCTCGAGCGCGACGCGCCGGCGCCGGAAAGAGCCAAGCGGCTGCGCGAAGCGGCGGCGCTCGACGCGGCGCTCGGGCGCAAGGGCGAAGCGCGGCAGCGGCTGCAGCAGGCGCTCGAGCTCGATCCGCTCGATCACGAGACGCTGGCGGGGCTGTCGGCGATGCTGGTGCAAGAAGGCAAGGACGACGAGGCGGCGCAGCTCTTGACGCGCGCGCTTCCAATTCTGCCGGCGCCGACGGCGGGGCTGCGCGCGGCGCGGGCGTCGTTGTGGATGCGGCTCGGCGAATGTCGCGAGCGGGTGCGCGACGCCAAGGGCGCACTGGTCGCGTTCGAAAAGGCGATCGAGGCCGATCCGGCGCGGCGGCCTTTGCGCGAGCTGCTGCTCGAGCGCTACGGCGACGATCCGCAGCACGACGCGCTGGTGCGGCAGCATCGCACGATGATCCTGCAGGAAGAGCCGCTGCACGCGCCGTCGTTGCGCGCGATGGCCAACATCGACGCGCGCGGCGGGGCGCGCGACGGCGGGCGCAGGTTCCTCGAGCTCCTCGCCGTGTCGGGCACCATCAGCGACGAGGAGCGGCGACGGCTGTCGGACACGGCGCCGAAGCCGAGCGAGGACGACGACGCCGGCGGCTCGCTCGACGAAGACGATCACACGCTGCTCGCGCATCAAGAGGCGCTGGCGCTCGGCGGCGTGTTCGCGGCGCTGTGGGAAGGCACGGCGGCCGAGCGCGCGCCGGGGCTCGACGCCATCGGCGTCGGCCCGAACGAGCGCGTCTCGCCGGTGGCCAAGAGCGAGCTGGCGCGCGCCTACGCCGAGTGCGCACGCCTCCTCGGCAATCGCAAGACGGCGATGTACTTGCGGCCCGATCCGTCGTTCGACGAGGTCGCGCTGGTGGCGCAGCCGCCGACGGCGATCGTGGTCGGCCCCAAGCTCACCGACGGGCGCTCGCACGCCGACGTGCGCTTCATCGTCGGGCGCGCGCTCGAGATCGCGCGGCCCGAGTACATCCTGGCGGCGGCGCTGGCGCCGCCCGAGTTCACGCGGCTGTTCGCGGCGATCCTGCGCGCGTTCCATCCGCGGCACGCGCGGCGGCGGACCGACGAGCAAGACGAGGCGGCGATGTGGAAGCGCGCGCTGCCGTACAAGGTGGCCAAGCGGCTCGCCGAGCTGTTCCGCGATCTGGCGAACACCGAGTTCTCGTCGCATCGCTGGCGGCGCGCGGTGCAGAAGACGGGCAATCGCGCCGGCCTGCTCGCGTCGAGCGACATCATCGCCGCGGCGCGCGTGTTGTCGGCCGAGGGCGATCGCGAAGGCATCGAGGATCTCGCGCGCTTCGCCGCCAGCGACGACTACCTGGCGCTGCGGACGAAGCTGGACGGCGCGCTCGGTCGACGGTAACCTCCGCGGCGATCATGTATCTCGGACGCGTCATCGGAACCGTCGTCGCCGAGCGGAAGTACGAAGGGCTCGAGGGCAAGAAGCTGCTCGTCGTCGAGCCGGTCGACCACCACGGAAAGCGCACGCGCGATCCCGAAGTCGCCGTCGACACCGTGCAGGCGGGGCGCGGCGACCTGGTGTGGCTGGTCGGATCGCGCGAGGCGGCGCTGGCGCTGGAGCCGTGGTTCGTGCCGGTGGACGCGGCGATCGTCGGCATCGTCGACGACGTGGACGCGGCCAAATGAAGCTGTGCCGGGTCGAAGGCACCGTCGTCGGCGCCGTCCATCACAAGGTCTACGACGGGCAGAAGCTGCTCATCGTCACGCCGGTCGACGGCGGCGACTCGTTCCTCGCGGTCGATCGCGTGCAGGCCGGCGTCGGTGACACCGTGCTCGTGAATCAAGAGGGCAACGGCGCGCGGCAGCTGCTCAAGATGGGGCAACAGGTGCCGATCCGCTCGCTCATCGTCGGCATCGTCGACGAGGTCCAGCGCGATGAATGAGCGCGCCAAAGAAGTCGCCGACTACGCGCAGCGACTGCACGCGCGCGGCTGGGTGGCGAACCACGACGGCAACGTCTCGGTGCGCGACGGCGGCGGACGCTTTTTGGCGACACCGACGGCGACGTCGAAGGCGGCGGTGCGCGCCGACGCGCTCGTCGTCGTCGACGACGCGGGCAAGCAGGTCGGCGGACGCGGCAAGCCGTTCTCCGAGATCGGCCTGCACCTGACCGTGTTCGCCAACCGCAGCGACGTGAACGCGGTCATCCACGCCCATCCGCCGACGGCGACGGGCTTCGCGGTCGCGGGCGTGCCGCTCGACGACGCGTTCATCGCCGAGGCGGTCGTGTCGCTCGGACCGGGCGTGCCGACGGTGCCGTTCGCGGCGCCGGGCGCCGAGGCCTGCCGGGCGCTCGCCGCGTACGTCGGCGCGCACGACGCCGTCCTTCTCGGCGGCCACGGCGTCTTGACCTGGGGCCCCGATCTCGAGACCGCCTATCTGCGCATGGAGCTCGTCGAGCACCTGGCGAAGGTCGCGCTGGTGGCGCGCCAGCTCGGCGGCGTGCGTCCGCTGCCGTCGACGATCCTGCCGACGCTCCTGGAGTCGCGCGCCAAGGCCGGGCTCGGCCGCGCCGCGAGCGCACCGTCGAGCGCGTCGTCGAGCGGCAAGAAAGTCGTCGTCGCCTGCGCCCCCGCGCCGCCCGGCAGCGACGTCGAGGTCTACGATCCCAAGCGCGCGCGCGCCGCCGTGCTCCCCTCCCCCGCCGACCTGGCGACCATCATCCGCCAGGAAATCGCCGCCGCACTCAAAAAGTAAGCAACGGCGCTTAGAACGTCCGCATGAGGAGAATGCCCATGCGCACACTCATCGTATCGTTGCTGCTGGTGTTCGCCGCGCCGGCGATGGCCAAGGGTCTCGTCGACATCAACAGCGCCAACACCGATCAGCTCAAGCAGCTGCCCGGCGTCGACGACACCCTCGCCGGCAAGATCATCGCCGGCCGCCCCTACACCGGCAAAGATCAGCTGCTCAAGCAGAAGCTCGTCGACAAGGACGAGTACGCCAAGCTGCGCCCGCTCATCGTCGCCAAGCAGCCCAAGGCGATCGGCGGCCAGGGCTCCGTCGAGAAGCACGAAGGCCCCGGCGCCGCCACCGACGCCAACGTCAAGAAGTAGCGCAGAAGCTAGGTTCCGTCCTCTCTGCCAGCCTCTGGCCGCTTGCGGGCGACGCGAGCGCAGGCGAGGCCGCAGCCCCGCTCAGTAGCGAGCTTGGAGCGTCAGGTTGAAGCCGATCTGGTTCGGGTGGTTGAACTCGCGCAGCGACGTGCCGTCGGGCGCCTTCACCAGGTGCGTCTGGTTGCCGTCGTTCTGGTAGTAGACCTGCAAGATGACGGCGAACCACTCCATGAAGTCTTCGCGCAGCTCCGCCTTGGCCGCGACGATCGGAACCTCGCTGATGCGATGCCCCGCCGCGTCCGTCTCCGGCAAGATCGAGAAGTCGCCTTCGTTGCGCACGACGATCGTCGCCGAGGTCGTCAGCGTGCCGCCGGTGTTGCCCTGCAGCGGGCCCGAGATCGTCTGCCCCGCCGGCGGCGTGAACGTCGCCGGCCGCTCGACGCCGACCGACAAGCCGCCGGTGAAGCCGATGCGCTGCCACAGATAGTCGATGCCGATGACGCCGAACAGCTCGGATCCGATCTGCGAGCCGACCGGGAAATCCTGATACGGCACCAGCGACGGCTGGTTGATGAGGATGTAGCCGAGGCTGCGCGTCTCGAAGTCGCCGCGCAAGCGCACGTGGCCGAACTGCGCGCGCAGGTTCACGTCGCCGGCGTAGGAGAACTGGGTGTCGGTCGAGTTCGGGCGCGAAACGTCCTGCAACGTCGAGCCGACGGCGGTGAACTCCGCCGACGCCATCCAGTTGAACCCGGGCAGATATTGCGGCCGCTGGAAATAGCGCGACGCCGACACCATCGGATCGTTGCGGTAGAGCGCGAAGTCGGCCGACTGCGTGGGCGAGATGCCCTTGAACGCGGAGATCTGCAGCGTGCCGCCGTAGGTGGCGACGGGATAATCGGTGAACGTCTGGCCCATCGGCCCTTCGGTGGTGCCGAAGAACAAGGGGTTGGTGCCGCGATCGAAGTAGCCGCCGTTGGCCTCGATGCGCAAGTGCTCGGGGATGATGTCGACGCCGGCGCCGCCGAGGACGCCGTAGACCGCGACCTGCTCGTTGACCTGCGGATTGCGGTTGAGCAGCATGGACGTCTTGAAGCCGGCGTAGGCGTAGAAGCGCTCGCCCGAGAGCTGCAGCTTGGCGCCCGGCGCCGGGTTGGTGTTGGTCACGAACGGCGCGGCACCGACGGGAAGGTCGGGGTTGAACTTGAAGAAGATGGGCGAGCCGCCCCACGAGATGCGGTAGCTGTAGCCGAGTCGCATGCGGTCGGCGTTGAGCGGAAACGCGGTGAACGAGATGTTGGTCTTGCTGCCGCCCTCTTCGTGGTTGCGATCGAACCAGTAGGTCAGCTTGATGTAGCTGCCGTCGTCGATCGACGACAGGTTGACGTCGGTGAATTGCAAGAGGCGCAACACGTAGGCCGCTTCGGCGGTGAAGCGCTTGTTGCCCATCTTCTTGTAAATGACGAGATGGGTCAGGTTTTCATATCCCGTATAACGAGTATCGTAATTATCGAAAAAGAGGATGCCGAGCGAGTTGGGCTGTCCGATGCGCACGCCTGGAACCGACGGATCGGTTTCACCCGGCTTCACGAGCAGGTTCTCGTCGGTGACGGTGAAGTTGAGGCGCGTGTCGACGTAATCTCCGGCCCACGCCGACTGTGCGGCGAGGAGCGAGCCGAACATACACGTCACGATTAGAATGCGGCGCATTGTCATCCCCTGTGCAGATTTGAATCGGGTTTCGTTTGGCTAGTTTTGAACGACGACGTCTTCCTGACGGCGTGGATCGAGAGTCCAGAAGTTGAAGGCACCCTTGTAGCAAATGTTGCTGATGCAGGTCCCCTTGGCGCACGGCATCGACGCCGAGCAGGCGATGTTCATTCCGTTGGCGTCGGTCTCCGGATTCTGTCCCGAGTTGTTGCGCAGCATGCCGGTGAAGGTCGCGGTCTTGCCGATCACTTGCAGCGGATCGAAGGTGCCGAGCACCTTGGCGGGCAGCTCGACACCGATGTTGGTGAAGGAGCTGCAGGTCATGTCGTTGTCGACGACGAACTGGTTGTACATCTCC
>DASXOU010000740.1:0-2282 GCA_036494045.1 Polyangia bacterium
TCCAAGGGCCTCGGCCTCGGCCTCTACATCACGCAGCAGATCGTGCTCGCCCACGGCGGCACCATCGAAGTCGCCTCGACGGCACAAGAGGGCACCACCTTCCGCGTCCGCCTCCCCCGCCGGTAATCGCCCGGAAGATTCACAGGAAGATCAAAAGATCAAAAGGGACAGAATTCAGATTTTCGATCTTTTGAACTTTTGATCTTCCTGTGAGTAGTTCTGGGGCCTATCGGGTGCGGAGGATGCGGCTCAGGACTGCCGCTACGATGCGGTCGCAGCGCGCGCCCAGGAAGGCGAAGGCTTCGGCGGCGGCGGCGTCGACCTGCGACGACATCGCGTCGCGCAGCATCGCCTTGGCGCGGTGCAGGCGAATCTTGATCACGTCCTCGCTGACCTCGAGGCAGGCGGCGGCCTCGGCCGTCGAGAGCTGCTGCACCTCGCGCATCACGAACACGAGCCGATAGATCTCGGGCAGCTCGTCGACGGCGTTCTCCACGATGCGGGTGAGCTCGCGGGTGGCGACCTGCTGCTCCGGGGTTTCGGCAGAAGGGCGGTGGGCGCTCATGGCTTCCTCTTGCGGTTGGAGCTCGAGCTCGGTTTCGCCGCGGCGCTTGATCCCGCGCAGGCGGGCCAGCGCGGCGCGGATCGCGATCCGGGTCAGCCAGGTGGCGAGCTGCGCGTCGCCCTGGAACTGATCGAGGTGCTCGAAGGCGGAGATGTAGGCCTGTTGGACCGCGTCTTCGGCTTCGGCCTCGTTGCGCAGGATGGCGCGCGCGGCGCGGAAGAGCCGCTGGTTGTGGCGGCGCATGATGAGCTCGAAGAGCGCCGAGTCGCCCGCCAGGACCCGGGTGACGATCTGCTCGTCGGTGGGCGCGTCGTGCTCCATCGCCTAATCGAGGATGCGCGCCGCCGTTTGGTTACGCAAAATCGCCCAAACGGCTGGTTGCGCTCAGCTGCGCTGGGCTTCGGCGGTGACCACGTCGGAGCGCGAGAGGATGCCGACGAGCTGCTGCTCGCCCCGCGACACCACGGGCAAGCGGCCGACCCCGGCGCGCGCCATCTGCTGGACCGCCTCGCGCAAGCTCGAGTCTTCGTGCACCACCACCGGCGGGCGCCGCACCAGCGTGCGCAACAGCTCCTGGTCGCCGCGCGCAGCATCGAACAGATCGCGGCGGGTGAGCACGCCGACGACGCGGCCGTCGCCGTCGACGATGGGGAACCCTTGATGGCGGGCCGCCCCGTCGCCGCGGCTGAGGAACGCGCGCGCGTGGCCGAGCGTGTCGTCGGCGGTGAAGCGGGCCACCTCGGTCGTCATGTGCGCGCGCACCGGGCGCGACGCCAGAAAGTCGGCGACGTATTCGCCGGCGACGTGCACGCCGCGCCGGACGATCTTCTCCGTCATGATCGAGTTGCGCATGGCCAGGCACGAGATGAGATAGGCGGCGGCGCAGCCACCGAGCAGCGGCAGAAGGCCGATCGGCTGCCGCGTCGTCTCGAAGGCGAAGACCACCGAGGCCAGCATCGCGCGCGAGGCGCCGGCAAAAATCGACGCCATGCCGACGAGCGCGGCGATGCGCGGGTCGACGCCGAGCGACGGCAGGATCGCCGCCGTGGCGACGCCGAGCGTGGCGCCGAGACCGCCGCCGATGGTGAAGAGCGGGGCGAGCGTGCCGCCCGAGGTGCCCGAGCCGAGCGAGATCGTCCACGAGATGAGCTTCATCGCGCACAGCCAGATCAGCGCGCCGCCGGTGATCGTGCCGCCGACGATGGCTTCGATGT
Source organism: Polyangia bacterium (assembly GCA_036494045.1). Taxonomy (GTDB): domain Bacteria; phylum Myxococcota_A; class Polyangia; order Palsa-1104; family Palsa-1104; genus JAQBQH01. The sequence goes on from DASXOU010000740.1 coordinate 1,780, forward strand.
TGTCGTAGCCCACGCCCATCGTGCGCGGCGCGAAATAGCCGATTACGCCGACGGCGACGGCGCCGAGCGCCGGCCACCACATCCAATGGATCGGCAGCTTCTCGAAGCCGTCCTCGACGAGGTAGACCGCGCGCGTGACCCCGACCGCCGCGATGCCGACGAGCGCGCCGATGACGATGTACGCCGCCAGCGCGCCGCCCGACGGCTCCGCCAGCTCCGGCATGGGGAAGACCGCGCCGGCGCCGACGAACGCGTAGCGCACCGCCGTCGCCACCGCCGCGGCGAGCGCGACTGGAATCAGCGAGCGTGGGCGATATTCGAACAAGAGCAGCTCGACGGAGAGCAGCACCGCCGACACCGGGCTGCCGAAGGTCGCGGCCATGCCGGCCGAGGCGCCGGCGGCGAGCAGCGTCTTGCGCTCCTGGGCGGTGGTGCGCACCCACTGGCCGATGAGCGAGCCGAGCGCGCCGCCGGTGGCGATGATCGGACCTTCGGCGCCGAAC
>DASXOU010000741.1:0-10096 GCA_036494045.1 Polyangia bacterium
GACGCGCGTCTCCTGCCACGCCGCCGTCGCCGTCTCGGCGCGCGCCTTGGCCTGCTCGATCTCTTCCGGACGCGCGCCCTTCTCCAGCTTCTCGAGCGTCGCCTGCATCTCTTCGAGGTTGCCCGCGGCCTCGAGCTTCTGCGCCGGCAGATCGGCGGGCTCGAGCTCGAGGAGCGGCTGCCCGCGCTTGACGTGATCGCCTTCGCGCACCAGCACCGCCTTGATGCGGCCGCCCGCGCGCGATCCGACCGCGATGGTGCGCGCCTCGACAGTGCCGCTCCACTCGAACGGCCGATGCGCCGCATACAAGCGATAGCCGCCGTAGCCGAGCGCGAGCAGCGCGATCACCCCGAGCGGAATGAAGCGCGCGCGGTTTTGTCCGCTCGCTCCGTTGTCTACCGTCGCTGCGTCGGTCATGGTCGTGCCCTCACTTCAGGTTCAGGTTCGCGGGAAAGGCGCCCGACAGGCGATCGAGCTGCAGGCCGCCGAGCGACAGATCGAAGCGCGCCTGCGCCAGCGCCACTTCGGCGGCGACGAGGTTGTCCTGCGCCTGCAGGAGATCGAGCTGCGTCGCGGTGCCGGCGTCGTGCTGCACCTGCACGAGGTCGAGCGTCTCCTTCGAGAGCTGCTGCGAGCGCCGCGCGGTCTCGAGCGCGCGCCGCTTGGTGGTGAGCGTGCGGCGCGCGTTGAACACGTCGTCGCGCACCTGATCGCGCAGGAGATCGAGCTTGGCCTCGTTTTCCCACTGTTGCGCGCGCGCCAGCTTGCGGTTGGCGTCGCGCAGGCCGCCGTCGTAGATGGTCCAGTCGAGCTGCAGGCCGACCGCCCACGAATAATTGTCGCCCGAAAAGCCGGCGTAGTTGAACGCGCGCAGGTTGCCGAACGCCGAGATCGTGGGCGCCCAGCGCCACAGGTTCGACGACGCCGTCAGCTTGTTGGACTCGATGGTGAGCTGGAGCGCCGGAAACTCGGGACGGAGCTGCAGCGCCTGCGCCGTCAACGTCTCCACCGCCGCGGCATCGGGCGGCGCGCTCTCGGCGGCGATGACGCGCACCGGCTCGTGCATGTTCATGATCGTTCCGAGCGCGCGATAGGTCTGCACCTGCGTGTCTTGCGACTCGAGCAGCGCCTGCTTGGCGCGCACCAGTTGCAGCTCGGCGCGCGAGACCTCGACGCGGTTGACCACGCCGGCCTCCAGGCGCGCCTTGGCGTTGTCGAGCGCCTTTTGCGCCACGTCGACGGCGTGGAGGCGCGCGGTCACCAGCTCGTCGGCGCCGGCGCACGCGTAGTAGGCCTGCGCGGTGGAGTAGAGCACCTGCGCGTCGGAGACGGCGAGGTTGGCGCGGCCCGCCTCTTCGGTGCGCTTGGCCGCCGACAGCCCCGGATACGCCGACGGCACCAAGAGCGGCACCGTCGCCGCGAGCACGTAGTCGAGCTGCTCGCCCTTTTGGATGACGATGTTCGCCGGCGTGCTGGCGTTCAGCGAGTTGATGAAGCCGTTGATGGCACCCTGCGCCTGCGCTTGCGCCGTCGGATCGGACACGATGGCCGGGATCGCCTGGTTGATCACGTTGGCGAGGCCGACGGTGGCGCCGGTGAACTCCGAGGCCGGCAGCGTGACCTCTTTATAGTTGTGCGTGTACTTGCCCTGCGTGGTCACGACCGGCAAGAGCGCCGACCACGCCGTCAAGACGCCGGCGTGCGCCTCTTCGACGCGCGCGCGCGCCTGCGCCAGATCGCGGTTGGCGCGATGCGCGGTCGAGAGCGCCTCGTCGAGCGTCAAGGTGCGTTGCGCGCGCGCCGCCGACGGCCAGCCGGCGAGCGCGGCCGCGGCCAACGTCAGCGTCGCCCAGGTAATGCGTGAGCGCTTACTCATAAACGAAGCAGCGAACATGGCACTAGTGGCCCTTTCTCGGCGCCGGCTCCACGCCGGTCCACATGACGTTGATGAGGCCCCGCAGGTATTCCTCGACCGGGAGCGGCATCTTCTGTTGCGCGCGCAAAAGGATCTCGAAAAACACGTAGCTTTGGATGCTGCCGAAGAACATTCGTGCCACGATTTCAGGCTCATGCTTGCGCATGCGGCCGGCGCGGATCTGCCGCTCGACGAACGCGGCCAGCGCCTTTAGCGCGCGCAACGGCGGCGAGCCCGGCGCCAGGATGTGCTCGGGCAGGCCGACCTTCTTCCCCGTGCCGAACTGCATCATCACGAGCGGCATCAAGCGGCGGAAGAACTCGACCGCTTGCGCGCCGACCTGGTGCAGCGTGTGGCGCGGATCATCGTCGTCGCGCGCGCCGACCAGCGTGCGAATGAAGTCGGGGTCGTCGAAGTCGATGGCCATCGCCGCCTTGAACAGATCGGCCTTGGTGGCGAAGCGCTTGAAGATCGATCCTTCGGCGACACCGGCGCGCTTGGCCACCTCGGCGGTGGTGGCGGCGATGCCGAGCTCGAGGAAGACGGCGCGCGCCGCTTCCAAGATCCGTTCGTCCGAGATGGTGGTCGGTCGTGCCATGGTTGATTGGTGAGTGAGTGATTACTCATTAACTCCGAACGCTGCGGCTGTCAAGCGCTCGTGCTACGACTCGCCATCATGGATGCGGAACGGGCGGCGGTGCGCGCGGCCAACCTCGCGTTCTATCGGGCGTTCGAGGCGTTGGACCTGGCGGCGATGGAGCGGCTGTGGGCGCGCGACGGCAGCGTGAGCTGCCTGCATCCGGGCTGGCCGCTGTGCGCCGGTTGGGACGAGGTGCGCGCCTCGTGGGCGACCATCTTCGCCAACACGGCGACGATGCGCTTCGAGCTCGCCGACGAGCGCATCGACGTGCGCGGCGAGCTGGCCTGGGTAGTGTGCGTCGAGCGCATCCGCTCGACGGGGCCGGCCGGCGACGCGATGGTGGGCGCGGTGATCGCGACCAACGTGTTCCGCCAGGACGGCGGCGCGTGGCGGCTCGTGCATCATCACGGCTCGCCGCACGTGGCGCGACGCACGCAAGCGCCGCCGCCGTCGCCACCGTCGGGCGGACGCGGCGTCGTCAATTGAGCGACGACCAGGACATCGCCGCCGCCGAGACGCTGGCCAAGTGGATGGACGATCGCTTCCTCGATCCCATCCTCGGCTTCGTGCTGCCCGGCGTCGGCGACGTGCTCGGCTCGGCGCTCGGGCTCTACGTGGTCGTGGTGGCCGTGCGGCGCAAGCTCCCGCTCGTGACGGTGGCGCGCATGCTCATGAACCTCGGCATCGACGCGCTCGTCGGCGCGGTGCCGGTCGCGGGCGATCTGTTCGACGTGGCGTGGAAGGCGAACCGCAAGAACGTGCGCCTGCTACGCGCGCGCCACGAGGCGCGCCACGACACCGCCGGCGATTGGCTGCGCGTCGCCGGCGCGGCGCTCCTGCTCGTCGTGGCGCTGGCGATTCCCGTCGCTGCGGCGTGGTGGCTGGTACACGCGTTGATACACGCGCTGCGCTAACAGCCTCGGTGCTAGAAACCGGAGAGTGGGGGCAGCGGCTCGTCGAGGTGCTTCTTGTGGTGCACGGTCATCCTCCACTGCCCGGCGGTGTAGAGCGCGAAGCCGGTGACTGCCAGCACGCCGCCGATGCCGAGGAAGGTCAGCGCCGAGGTCTCGACCGCGTTGCGCTTGTCCTCGAGCGCCGGGCTGAACACGCCGGGCGTCATCGGCGGTGGCGGGTTGGCCAAATCCTGGTTGACGTTGGCCGCCCACACGTAGAAGACGCCGCCGAGCAGCAGCGCCGCCCAGCCCAGGCTCGACATCCAGATGCCGATCTGCCGCAGCCTCTGGTCGTCGCGCATCTCCGGCGACATCTGCAGGAACAGCGCGCGCCGGTTGGTCTGCTTGGGCGGATGCCACTCGGGCAGCGGCTCGTCGGGAAGCTGCGGCACCGGCGGCGGCGGCACGCCCTGCGCGTTCGCTACGCCCGCACCGACGGTGATGAGCAGCGCCAAGGCGACGGCGCGCATCAGTGGCCGACCAGCGAGTTCGACTGGCCTTGCTGGATGGCGCGGGTCACGTCGCCGGTCTGCGCGTGATAGATCGACGACACGTGGCGCCCCTCCCAGGTCTGGCGGCCGCCGAAGCCGACGATGAACGCGCCGCGCTTGAGCCCCTCGAGCTCGTCGCCGTAGCAGCTGAGCAGCGCCGAGAGCACGACCGCCTGCGCCGCCGGCGGCAGGGTCCATAGATCGTCGGCGCCGTTGACGGTCGCCGAGGTGGTGAGCGTGCCGACCTTGAGCGAGCCGATGTAGCGATCGCCGTCGCGGTCGCGGCCGAGGTCGAACTCGCGCAGCCCGATGCGGCCGCGGATGGCGTTCTTGCGCAGGTCGAGGTGGACGACGGTGCCCGACTCGGAGTCGAGCGTGCCGTCGATCTGGCGGCTGACGCCGTCGATGTCCTTGACCTCGAGGCGGCTGGTGGTCTGCTTCTCGTCGACGAATCCGCTCATGACGGTGTGGTTGCCTTCGTGCGAGACGTCGTAGGTGACGTCGAGGCCGCAGATGTTGCCGCTGACGCGGCCGCCGTTGTCGCGCAGCCCGCCCGACGGTGAGCCCGGCTTGGGATGCGCGGACGAGGCGCGCACGACGAACGGCTGCCCAACGAAGTCCATGTCGAGCCGCGGCACTTGCTTGCCGTCGACGATCGCGGTGGTGGGGGCGCAACCGGATAGGAGAAGGAGCGGAAGCAGGAACCTGCGCATCAACCCGTCCATACCGCATGTGCGCACGCTTTTCAAAGCAGACATGAGGTTGCAGTCAGATCGCGCGATTCTGCTACGATTGAGATGGTGCGAGCTTGGTGCGGAGTTGCTCTCCTCGTCGCTGGTTGTGGCGCCAGTCACGGCGCGCCGGCCGGGCCGGACATGGCCTTCGTGCCCGCGTTCGCCGCGCACGACCAGGTCGACATGCTCTTCGTCATCCTCAATTCCATCGATGCGCCGATCCAGCAGGAGCTGCAGGTCCGCTTTCCCGAGCTGGTGAAGGCGCTCGACGATGCGGCAGCGGCGGGGCATCCGGCGTCCTATCACATCGGCGTCGTCACGACCGATCTCGGCAGCGGCGCCTTCTCGCAGGCGTGCGCCGGCCCGCCCACCGGCGGCAAGCTAATCGCCGGCCCGTCGCCGCAAAACAGCTTCCCCGCGCCGACTGACTGCGCCACTTTCAAGCTCACCGACGGCGCGGCCTTCATCGACTACGATCAGGTCGCCGGCACCAGCAACGTCGGCGGCATCAACAGCGGACACGCCGGAGACGACGTCGCCGGCGCATTCGTCTGCACCTCCTCGGTTGGCGACCAGGGCTGTCCCGTCCAGCAGGCGCTCGAGTCGGCCTACGAGACGCTCCACGACGGCGCGCCCGAGAACGCGGCCTTTCTGCGCGACGATGCGCTCCTCGTCGTCGTCTTCCTCGCCGACAAAGACGAATGCTCGCTGCCGGCCGACAGCGATCTCTTCGATCCGTCGGCCGACGGCGTCGCCAAGTACGGCGCCCTCAGCTCGTTTCGCTGCGCACAGTTCGGCACCAGTTGCACGACGCCGCCGATGCCGCTGGACGTCTCGGTCGCCGCCGGCCCCCTCGATGATTGCACGCCGCTCGATCAGGCCGACGGCGGCAAGCTCATCGACGTCGGCAAATACATCGACTACTTCACGCGGCCCGGCGGCGTGAAGCCCGATCCGTCCGACGTCATCCTGGCCGCGTTCATCCCGCCGCCGGCGCCGGTGGGCTGGGAGATCACGACGCCGTGCACGGGTGATCCACAAGCCGCGTCGTGCCCAGTTCCGACCCATTCGTGCATCGCCGCGAACAATCCCGCATTCTTCGGCAACCCCACGGTGCGCCTCTCTGCCGTCGTCGACGCGGCGCTGACCTCGCAGCGCACCTCGATCTGCGACACCAACTTTTCGCCCGGCATGGCCTCGCTCGCGCAGTCGATCATCGCCCGATTGAAGTGGCCGCGCGCGACTCCTGACACGACGCTGTCAGGAGGTTGGCAAATGAGGGTGGCAAATGTTCAGGGTCGGACTAAACTTCTCGACCCATGCGCAAGCGTCGTGGTGAAGCGCTCGAGTCGGACGTGATCGTCGTCAAGGGCGCGCGCGAGCACAACCTCGACATCGGCTACCTCGAGATCCCCAAGCACAAGCTGGTCGTCTTCACCGGCGTGTCGGGCTCGGGCAAGTCGTCGCTGGCGTTCGACACCCTCTACGCCGAGGGGCAGCGCCGCTACGTCGAGTCGCTGTCGTCGTACGCGCGCCAGTTCCTCGGACAGATGGAGAAGCCGCGCTACGAGCACATCCGCGGGCTGTCGCCGACCATCGCCATCGAGCAGAAGTCGGCGTCGCACAACCCGCGCTCGACGGTGGGGACGGTCACCGAGATCTACGATTATCTGCGCGTGCTCTACGCGCGCGCCGGCGAGCAGCGCTGCCATTTGTGCGGCGGACCGGTGGCGGCGCGCTCGGCGGCCGAGATCGTCGACGAGCTCGGCGAATTGCCCAAGGGCACCAAGGTCACGTTGCTGGCGCCCAAGGTCGAGCATCGCAAGGGCGAGTTCAGAGAGCTCCTCGACGAGGCGCGCAAGGAAGGCTTCGTGCGCGCGCGCATCGACGGCATGGTGGTGCGGCTCGAGGACGTGCAAGGCCTCGAGAAGCTGAAGAAGCACACCATCGAGCTGGTGATCGATCGGCTGACGCTGGCCAAGGAGGAGCGCGCGCGGCTCACCGACTCGGTCGAGACGGCGCTGCGCGCGGGCAAGGGGCAGCTGCGCGTGCTCGTCGACGGCGAAGAGCGTCCGCGCGCGTACTCGGAAGCGCGTGGTTGTCCGAAGTGCGGCGTCGGCCTGCCTGAGCTCGGGCCGCAGATGCTGTCGTTCAACTCGCCGCTCGGGATGTGCCCCGGCTGCAACGGGCTCGGCAAGGTCGAGCTCGGCTGGGAGCACGAGCGCGGCGAAGGCTGGAAGCTCGAGGGCGAGATCTGCGCCGACTGCGGCGGGCTGCGCCTCAGGCCCGAGTCGCGCTCGGTGTTCCTCGCCGGAAAATCGATCTGCGACGCGACCGCGCTCACCGTCGCCGATGCGCAGGCGCACTTTCGCGGCATGAAGCTCGCCGGCGCGCGCCAGCAGATCGCGTTCGAGATCTTGAAGGAGATCAACTTTCGGCTCGGCTTCCTCATGGACGTCGGGCTCGATTATCTGACGCTCGATCGCGCGTCGGAGACGCTGTCGGGCGGCGAGGCGCAGCGCATCCGGCTGGCGTCGCAGCTCGGAAGCGAGCTGTCGGGCGTGATGTACGTGCTCGACGAGCCGTCGATAGGGCTGCACCAGCGCGACAACCTCCGGCTCATCGCCACGCTGCAGCGGCTGCGCGATCTCGGCAACTCGGTGCTCGTCGTCGAGCACGACGCGGAGACGATCGAGTCGGCCGATTGGGTGCTCGACTTCGGGCCCGGCGCGGGGCGCCACGGCGGCAAGGTCGTCTCGGCTGGTCCGCCCGCCAAGCTACGCAGCGATCCCAAGTCACCGACGGGGCGCTTCCTCGCGGGCATCGAAGCGATCGCGGTGCCGTCGGCGCGGCGGCGGCCGACCGGCTGGATCGAGGTCAAAGGCGCGCGCGAGAACAACCTGCGCGATCTCGACGCGCGCATTCCGCTCGGCGTCATGTGCGCGGTGACCGGCGTGTCGGGCGCCGGCAAGTCGTCGCTGATCAATCAGATCCTGCATCCGGCGCTGCACAACGCGCTGCACGACTCGCAGTGGCACGTCGGCAGGCACAAGAGCCTGAGCGGCGTCGAGCTGATCGACAAGGTCATCGACATCGATCAGAACCCGATCGGCCGCACGCCGCGCTCCAATCCGGCGACGTATACCAAGGCGTTCGAGCCGATCCGGCGGCTGTTCGCCGGCACGCAGGAGGCGCGGACCTACGGTTACACGCAGTCGCGCTTCTCGTTCAACGTGCGCGGCGGGCGCTGCGAGGCGTGCGAGGGCGACGGCGTGCGCGAGGTCGAGATGCACTTTCTGGCCAACGTGCATGTCACCTGCGAGGTGTGCAAAGGGCGGCGCTTCAACGACGCGACGCTGCGCGTGACCTGGAAGGGCAAGAGCGTCTCCGAGGTGCTGTCGACGACGGTGTCGGACGCGCTCGAGCTCTTCGCCAATCAGCCGCAGGTGATCCACATCCTGAAGACGCTCGACGAGGTCGGGCTCGGCTACCTGCAGCTCGGACAGCCGGCGACGACGCTGTCGGGCGGCGAGGCGCAGCGGATCAAGCTGTCGCGCGAGCTGGCCAAGAAGGAGACCGGCCGCACGCTCTATATCCTCGACGAGCCGACCACGGGGCTGCACTTTGCCGACATCGCGCGCCTGATGCACGTGCTCGATCGGCTGGTGGAGGCGGGCAACACGGTGCTGGTGATCGAGCACAACCTCGACGTCATCAAGCGCGCCGATTGGGTGATCGACCTCGGGCCCGAGGGCGGATCGCGCGGCGGCGAGATCATCGCGTCGGGGACGCCCGAAGAGGTCGCAGCCAACAAGAAGAGCTACACCGGCCAGTTCCTGCAGAAGATCCTGCCGCGCCGCCGCAAAGTCGCGTAGCCCGACTTTACTCGTCGGTTTTGGCCGGCTTGGTCTTGCCGGGCTTGACCTTCTTGCAGGGGGCGACGGGGCCGGCGGCGTTCCAGCCGTCGTCGCACACGCAGCGCTTGACCGTGCTGTCCTCGTCGGTGTCCTTCTCGACCGACTGGTGCTGATGCGCGCCGCACTTGCCGTCGGCGCGCGCCGCCGTGGGCGCGCCGAGGCTGACGGCACCGAGCAACGCCAAGAGAAGTTGCAGCTTCATGGGGTCCTCCTGCGCGCGTCCATCTCGGACGCCATGCCGCCGATATCGTCGGCGTCGAGCGCCGCCTTGGCGGCGGGAAAGAGCTCGCGCTCCTCGATGGCGAGGTGCGCGCGATAGGCGGCGTCGAGGCGCGCCACCACGTCGGCGAGGCGCGCCTCGTCGGGGCGCGGCGCGTCCATGAGCGCGCGCAGCTCGTCGACGAGCGCGGCCTGATCGCGATGCTGCACGGTCAAGCGGTCGAGGAGCGGCGCCAGCTGCGGCACGCGCGCCAGGCGCGGGAACAGCGACTCCTCCTCGTCGCGCTCGTGGCGCGCCATCGCGCGATCGATGAACGCGAGCGCCTCGTCGAGCGCCTGGCGCGCCGGCGTCGCGCCGCCGAGCGTCGCTAGCGTCTCCTCGAGCCGGCGGTGGCAACGCTCGAGCATCTCGAAGGGGTCGCGCGCCATGCGCGCAATCTACCACCGTTGACAGGGTCAAGCGCGGGCCTTACGCTCGATCGTATCGCGTGAGGCATGTTGCCCACGCGCACAGTCCCGCCGGGAGCGAACGCCCCGGCCGATGGAGGAAGACAATGCATCCAGGATTCTACGGTTGGTGGAAGTCGCGCCATGAGTGCGACGAGTCGTGCGCCGACGAGCACGCCGGGCATCACGAGCATCACGGCCGTCACGGGCACCGCGGCCGCCACGGCCACGGCAACCCGTGGGAAGAGATGGCGCGGCGCTGGGCCGGCGCGAGCGGCGACGGCGGCGAGTTCGGCGTGCGGCGCCCGCTGCGCTTTTTGGCCTACAAGCTCGAGCTCGACGAGAAACAGGTCGCCGATCTGGCGCGCATCCTCAACGAGCTGAAGACCGAGCGTGCGCAAGCCGAGGTCGACGGGCGGCGCACCACCGCCGCGTTCGCCGACGCCGTCGGAGGCGCGCTGTTCGACGAGGCCAAGGCCGGCGAGGGCGCTTCCTGGCGCGTGCAGTCGGCCGAGAAGCTCAAGACGGCCGTGCAGAAGGCGCTGCGCGAGATCCACGCCGTCCTGTCGGACGAGCAGCGCTCGCGGCTGGCGTACCTCATCCGCACCGGCGTCGTCACGCTGTAAGCGAAACCGAGGAAGCGCGCGCCGCCGCGCACCACGTGGGCGTTGGTCAGGATGTAGCCGTCGGGCGTGAACAGGACGCCGGAGCCGGCGCCGCCGCCGCGTCGTCCCCAGCCCGGACCGCGCGATTCGGGGCCGCGGACGGAGATGCTGACGA
>DASXOU010000742.1:0-4345 GCA_036494045.1 Polyangia bacterium
TGGCCATCGGCAAGCGCGTGCACGAGCACGGCTACAAGAACGTGATGAGCCGTTCGCCGCTGCACATCGCCACCGGCGGGCTGACGCTCGGCGAGTTCCTGCCGATCTTCCGGCGCTGGATGTACTTCTCGCGCAACGGGCTGCCGACGTCGTTCGTGTGGCGCCAGTGGCTGCAGGGCGGCGAGTGGTTCGTCGCGTTCGGCGCGCTGGTGGCGGCGCTCGTCACCGGGCACCTGATCGCGGCGCTGTTGCCGCTGGCGGCGATGGCGGCGCAGACGGCCAGCCTGATCGCGCTCAACCGTCGCTACGGCGGCGCGCCGATTCCCGCGCGGCTGTGGTGGGCGGCGGCGGCGTTCTACTTCATCTCGCCGGTCGTGCTCGTCCAGAACATGCTGAAGAAGCGCGTCGAGTGGCGCGGTCGGGTGTACGCGCTGAACACGGCGGCCGCGCTCGCGACACCGGCGCCCGCGCTCTCCACGCACCCGCCCCTCGCCGCCTAAGTCGTGCAATCTGCAGCGCGGACACGCGCGGTTCACCGCGAAGACGCGAATTTGTTGCAGAAGGCCGGCGACGGGCGCGTTACAAGCGGCGCCAATTGGATTGGAGGCCGCATGAGACGATCACTGACAACGCTTTGTGTGCTCATCGGGACGCTCGTCCTCGGCGGCAGCGCGAGCGCGCAGGTCGAGCCCACGAGCAAGCAGCCGTCGGCTGATGATCCGAGCGCGCGACCGCATCGGCTCACCATCGAGTTCACGACGCTGCGCCTGCTCCACGACAAAGGGATCATCAACGACGCCGAGTTCGACAGCGCCATGCGCGATCTCGGCGACAGCAACGGCAACCTCGGCGGCGACTCGCTCACCCTCGTCGTCGGCAAGTGGTCGACGACGATGTACGGCTTCGTCGAAGCCGACAACATCTGGGACTCGACCGAGAGCTTCAACGACCTCGCCGGCAACGGCGCCGTCGCCAAAGGCACGAGCTACGCCGGCGGCAACGGCCGCTTCACCATGGGCGTGCGCAACTCGCGGCTCGGCTTCCGCATGCGCGCGCCCCAGTTCCATCGCATCCGCGTCAGCGCCATGCTCGAGATGGACTTCCTCGGCAACCAGGGGCAGGTCGGCTACGCGCAGCCCTACCAGATCAGCGAGAACGCCTTCTTCACGAATCCCGCGTTCCGCATCCGCCACATGAACCTGAAGGTGGAGACGCCGTGGGTCGACGTCCTCTTCGGGCAATACTGGCAGCTCTTCGGCTGGCAGTCGGTCTACCACCCGAACTCGGTCCAGATCCAGGGCCTGCCCGGGCAGATCTACTCGCGCACGCCGCAGATCCGCGTCTCGAAGTCGGTGAAGACGAGCCCGATCACCTTCGAGGCGGCGGTGGCGATGATGCGCGCGCCCGAGCGTGACGGCTGGCTGCCCGAAGGTCAGGCCGGCGTCCGGCTCGCCGTCAACAAGTGGACCGCGGCGGCGACCGCCGGCTCGACCGGCACCAGCATCCAGCCGCTGTCGATCGCTTTCACCGGCGACGTGCGCCAGTTCAACGCGCCCGAGTTCGCCGCCACGCCGCACGCGACCAAGGGCGTCACCGGCTGGGGCTTCGCCGCCGACGTGTTCATCCCGATCATCCCGGGCCGTAAGGAGCACAAGCGCAACTCGCTCGCGGTCAACGCCGAATACGGGCTCGGCCGCGGCATCGCCGATCTCTACACCGGGCTCAACGCCGGCGCGCTCGGCGTGGTCAATCCGGCACTGCCCAATCCGACGATGGCCACTCCGGCGCCGACCTTCAATCCCGACATCGATCCGGCGCTCGCCGTCTACGGCGCCGACGGCAACTTGCACGCGATCCAGGTGCAGAGCGTGCTCGCCGGAGTTCAGTACTATCTGCCCGTCGGCGACGGCAAGCTGTGGGTCTCGAGCAACTTCTCGCGGCTGTCGTCGAGCAACGCCTTCACCTTCAAGGCGGCCGGCGCGGCGACGACGCGCAACAACGAGCTGTTCGCCGACGCCAACCTGTTCTTCGACGCCACACCGTCGGTGCGCCTGGGCTTCGAGTACGCCTGGTTCCGCGACAGCTTCAACGACGGCACCTTCGCCGTGAACCACCGCTACCAGCTCTCCGCGTTCTACATCTTCTAGTGTCCCGAGTCGGAAATTCGCTAGCATTCGGCCGGCGCGACATCCCGGGCGCTTCGTTGCTCCTCCCTTAAATACCTTCAGGTATTCGCAGTCGTCGCGCCTCGCGCGCGGGGCGCCGCACCGCCCTCGGTGCACGCGAGTTTCCGACCCGGGACACTAGTCCACCTGCGACGACACGATCGGATCCTCGGCCGCCGTGTGCCACGGCAACGGCGGCCACCAGCGCTCCGACGGAGGCGCCGCGCCGGGCTCGATGCTCTGCCCCGGCCGCGGCGTGAGCAGCGATACGCCGGCCGCGTTCGCCGCCGCCAGCGCGCGCTTGATCGGCTCGGTCCAGCCGTGCGACGCCAGCGCGAACAGGCCCCAGTGCACCGGCAGCATGATCTTGCCGCGCACCCACTGATGAGCGCGCACCGCTTGCTCGGGACCCGAGTGCCAATCGGGCCAACCGCGGCTGTATTGCCCGATCTCGATCATCGTCAGGTCGAACGGTCCGAGGCGCGCCCCGATGTCGCGCAGCCCGGGGAACAGCCCGGTGTCGCCCGAATAGTAGACGCGGTGGCGCGCACCGACGAGCGCGTAGCCGCACCACAAGGTCGCGTCGCGGTCGAAGAGCTGGCGGCCCGAGGCGTGCCGCGCCGGCGTGCTCACGATCTCGAGCGCGCCGATGCGCGTCCGCTGCCACCAATCGAGCTCGACGATGTGCGCGGCGGGAATGCCCCAGTATTCGAGGTGCGCGCCCACGCCGAGCGGCACGACGAAGCGCGTGCCGCGCGCGTCGAGCGCGAGCACCGTGGCGCGATCGAGGTGATCGTAGTGATCGTGCGAGATCACGACCGCGTCGATCGGCGGCAGCGCGTCGAGCGGCAGCGGCGGCGGATAGAAGCGGCGCGGTCCGATCGAGCGAAACGGCGACGTGCGCTCGCTCCACACCGGATCGGTCAGCACGCGCTGGCCGTCGATCTCGACCAGCGTCGTCGAGTGTCCGAGCCAGGTCACGCGCAGCCCGCTTGCCGGCGGCGCGCGCAGCTCGGGGCGGGCGGTCGTCGGCAGCGTCGTCGGGCTCGTCGCTGCGCCCGAAAATAAGCCGCGCAGCATCGGGCCCAGGTGGTTGACGATCGGCTGCGGGTTCACGAAGGCGCCGTCGTGCCACTCGGGCGAATGCGCCATGCGATCGCGACGCGCGCCGGTCGCACGATGGCCAAAGCTGGTCCAGCCAGTCACCAGCATCGCCAGCGTCGTCAGCAGCAACACGAGCCCGATCGCCTTCAGCGCGCGCCACGACCAACGCTTCATGCCACCACAGTACGCGTTTCCGCTGACGCGGCGTGGCCGTTGCATCATCATGCTCGTATGCGCGCACTTCGCTTCGAACGCTTCGGTCCGCCGTCGGTGCTGCAGCTTGCCGAAGTCCCCACGCCGAGCCGCTCGACGGACGAAGCGCTGGTCGAGATCCGAGCGGCCGCGATCAATCCGAGCGACGTCAAGAACGTCGCCGGCAAGATGTCGCAAACGAAGCTGCCGCGCACGCCGGGACGCGACTTCGCCGGCGTCGTCGTCGACGGCCCGCGCCAGTGGCGAGGGGTCGCCGTCTGGGGGACCGGCGGGGAGCTCGGCTTCACGCGCGACGGCACGCACGCCGAGGCCGTCGTCGTTCCGGTCGCCGCGTTGCGCCGCAAGCCCGAGAGCCTGACGTTTTCCGAAGCTGCCGCCGTCGGCACGCCGTTCACGACGGCGCAGCTCGGCCTGACGCGCGCGTCGCTCGGCGAGCGCGACCTCGTGCTAGTCCTCGGCGCCGTCGGCGCGGTGGGCAGCGCGGCCGTGCAGATCGCGGCCTGGCGCGGCGCCACCGTCTTCGGACTGGTGAAACACGACGCGGAGGTCGCGCAAGCGCGATCGTTCGGCGCCCGCGAGGTGGTCGTCTCCGGCGCGGGCGACGTGGTCGAAGCGATCGCCAAGACGCTCGGCGGCCGCGGCGTCGACGTGGCGTTCGACACCACCGGCTCTCTCCTCGATGCCGCGGTGCGGACGCTCGCGCGCAACGGACGCGTGGTCGCGATCTCCGCGCCCAGCGACGGCAACGCGACGTTCGCTCTGCGCGAGCTCTATCGCCGCGACGGGCAGATCCTGGGCGTCAACACGTTGTGGCTGACCGCCGTCGACGCGGCGGCGATCCTCGAAGAGCTGACCCCGGGCTT
>DASXOU010000743.1:0-2403 GCA_036494045.1 Polyangia bacterium
GGAGACGCGGGCAGCAACGAGCAATATGCCGACAGCGCCGCCTGCAACACCTACTGCAACGACGCGGCCGGCTGGGCCACGGGCGCGATCGGTGACACCGCCGGCGACACCATCGGCTGCCGGCTCTATCACGCGGGCGCGGCCGCCGCCGATCCGGTCACGCACTGTCCGCACGCGGGCCCGACGGGCGGCGACGTCTGCGGATCGTACTGCGACAACTATTGCCAGCTGATGGCGCGCAACTGCACAGGCGCGAGCGCGGTCTACGACATGGCGACGTGCATGACCGACTGCGCGATGATCCCGACGAGCGGGCACGCCAACGATCAGAGCGGCAACACGATCCAGTGCCGCATCTTCCAGCTCGGCGCGGCGGCGGCCGATCCGTTGAACCATTGTCAGAACGCGCGTTACATGGGCGATCCGATGTTCACCGGGCCCTGCCACTGACGGGCGGCGCCGCGCTCACAAGCGTTCGATGACGGCGCGCGTGATCTCGTCGGTGCCGAGCGCGCCGCCGAGATCGGCCGAGCGCAGGCCGTCGGCGAGCAGGCGATCGATGGCGCGCTCGATGCGCTCGGCCGTCGGCGCGGCGGCGAGCGAGTGGCGGAAGAGCAGCGCGGCGGAGGCGATGGTGCCGAGCGGGTTGGCGATGCCGCGGCCGGCGATATCGGGCGCCGAGCCGTGGATCGGCTCGTAGAGCCCGACGCGAGCGTCGCCGAGCGACGCCGACGGCAGAAGGCCGAGCGAGCCGGCGAGCACCGCGGCTTCGTCGGTGAGGATGTCGCCGAACATGTTCTCGGTGACGACGACGTCGTACTTCGCCGGCTCGGTGACGAGGCGCATCGCCGCCGAATCGACCAGCTGATGCTCCAGCGTCACCGACGGGAATTCGGCGGCGACCGCGGTGGCGGTCTGGCGCCACAAGCGCGAGGACTCGAGCACGTTGGCCTTGTCGATCGAGGTGACGCGGCGGCGCCGCTCGGCGGCGAGGCGGAAGGCGAGACGCACCACGCGGCGGATCTCGCCGTCGGTGTACTCGAGCGTGTCGATGGCGCGCTCGCCGCCGTCGAACTTCTCGCGACGGCGCGGCTGGCCGAAGTAGATGCCGCCGGTCAGCTCGCGCACGAACACGAGGTCGACGCCGGCGAGGCGATCGGCTTTGAGCGGCGAGACGTCGGCGAGCGCCGGATGCGGGCGCACCGGACGTAAGTTCGCGTAGAGCCCGAGCGCGCGACGCAAGCCGAGGAGGCCCTGCTCGGGGCGCACCTTCGCCGTCGGGTCGTCCCACTTCGGGCCGCCGACGGCGCCGAGCAGGACGGCGTCGGCGTGCTGACACGCCTGCACGGTCTCGTCGGGGAGCGGCGAGCCGGTGGCGTCGATGGCCGCGCCACCGACGAGCCGCGTCTCGAGCGCGACCGCGATCCCATCTTGCGCGGCGGCGGTCTCGAGCACGATTCGCGCGGCAGCCACGACTTCAGGCCCGATGCCATCGCCGGGCAAGAGCACGATCCGAGATGCGTTCATGTTCAATCCCCGAAAAAATTCACAGGAAGATCAAAAGATCAAAAGGACAGAAGAAACCATTCCACAGGGAGATCAAGAGATCAGGAGAACCAACAATAATTGTCTCTGACTTTTGAGCTTTTGATCTTCCTGTGATCATCTGTTAGGCAACAGCGCTGTTCATTTGCGTGCGTGGTTGGACGGCCCATTCGATGCTGTCGGCCAGGGCTTGCCAGGAGGCTTCGACGATGTTGGGCGAGGCGCCGAGGGTGGACCAGCGGCGCTCGCCGTCGGAGGCGTCGACGAGGACGCGCGTGATCGCCGCGGTGCCATCGCGTCCGTCGACGATTCGCACTTTGTAGTCGACCAGGCGCACCGAGGCGATCTGCGGGAACGCGGGCTCGAGCGCGCGGCGTAGCGCCCCGTCGAGCGCGTGCACCGGGCCACGGCCCGTCGCTGCCGTGTGCAGGATGCGCCCGCCGACGTCGATCATGAGCGTCGCTTCCGACAGCGGCGCCTCGCCGCGTTGCTGCGCGCAGCTCACGCGATAGGCGACCAGGCGAAACGGCGCCACGTAGTCGGCGGCGGTGCGGCGCAACATCAGCTCGACCGATGCCTCTGCCGATTCGAACGCGGCGCCGGCGCGTTCGCGATCCTTGATCTCGCCGATGAGCTCGGCGGCGTCGTCGGCGGCGAGCGCGACGCCGTGCTCGTCGGCCTTGACCAGCAGCGTGGCGCGGCCGGAGAGCTCGCTCACCACCGCGCGCGTGACGTTGCCGACGCGCGCCGGCTCGACGTGCTCGTAGGCGCCGGGTTGGAGGCGCATCGCGGCGACGTGCACGCCGCCCTTGTGCGCGAACGCCGAGCGGCCGACGTACGGCATGTGATCGTCGGCGC
>DASXOU010000744.1:0-19738 GCA_036494045.1 Polyangia bacterium
CGCGCGCCGACGGCGCCGGCGTCCTCTACGCGCAGCCGGGCCGCGCCTTCGGCGGGCGCTCGTACATTCGCGAGCTCGGCGGCGCCGCCGCGCGCCACCAGCTGCGCGTCGCGGCGGCGATCGCACGGGCCGACTTCGCCGTCGACGAGCTGCCGCCGCGCGCCTGGTGCCGGCCGCACGTGTCGGCCGATCAGATCCTTCCGCACGCAGTGGCGACGGTGGCCAATGGACACACGACGGCGGTGCTGGCGTCGCTGCGGCACGGCGTGCCGCTGGTGCTGGTGCCGAACGGCAGCGGCACCGACGTCATCGCGGACAACTGCGCGCGCGCCGGCGCCGCGGTCGTCGTGCCCGAGGCGGAGCTCTCGACCGACGCGCTCGACGCGGCGCTGACGCGCGTCACGTGCGAGCCGCGCTACCTCGACGCGACCAGGCGGCTGCAGGCGATCTTGCGAGGCTGCGACGGCGTCGCGCTCGCCTGCGGCGCGCTCGTCGAGCTCGGCTGCGCGCAGCCGGCGGCGCAACGGAGCCACGCATGAGCGAGCGCGAGCACGACGTCATCGTCGTCGGTGGCGGGCCGGCCGGCGCCACCGCCGCGCTCGTCGCCGCGCGCAAGGGCCTGCGCGTCGTGCTCTTCGACCGCGCCCGTTTTCCGCGCGACAAGGTGTGCGGCGACGCGATCACGCCGCTCGGCGTCGCCATGCTGCGCGAGCTCCGCCTCCTCGACGACGTGCGCGCCATCGCCGACGAGACGCTCGACCACATCGCCATCGCCGTTGGGGGCGAGGCGCGCACCAGCCGGCTCGAGACGCCGCTCCTCGTCGTCAATCGGCGCGCGCTCGACGCGCTCCTCATCACGCGCGCGGGCGCGTTCGCCGACGTGCGGCAAGGCTGGCACGTCGACGACATCGTCCGCGAGGGCGACGCCATCGCCGGCGTCACCGGCACGACGCCCGACGGCCGGCGCTTCTGCGCGCGCGCCCGCGTCGTCATCGGCGCCGACGGCGCGACCTCGATCGTCGCGCGCCGCGCCGCCGTGGCCGATCCGGTCGGGCCCGCGCCACTGGTCGCTACGCGCGCCTACTTCCGCGGCGTCGCGCTCGACCGGCGCGCCGCCGAGTTCCACTTCGTCCCCGCGCTCGCCGGCGGCTATCTGTGGATCTTTCCGGCCGGCGCCGACCGCTGCAACGTCGGGCTGTGCGCGCGCCCGGACGTAATGGCGTCGAGCGGCCGCGGTCTGCGACAGTGGCGCGACCAGCTCCTCGGCTCGGCGGCGTTCGCCCCGCGCTTCCGCGAGGCGTCGCTGTTGTCGGCGTTCGAGGGCTGGCCGATCCCGACGGGAATGCCACGGCCGCTCGCCGGCGCCGGTTTCGTCCTCGTCGGCGACGCCGCCGGGCTCGCCGATGCGCTGTGGGGCGACGGCATCGACACGGCGTTCGTCTCCGGCGTGCTCGCGGGCGCGCATGTCGCCGCCGCGTGCCGCGCCAGCGACGCCGGCGCGGAACGCCTGGCCGGCTATGCCACTTCCGTGCGTCGCGTGCTCGCTTCGAAGCTGGCTGCGGGCGCGGCGCTGACGCAGATGGCGACGCTCGACCCGACGCTGCTCGAGCACCATCTCTTGCGCACGCTGCACGCCGGCTGACGCTCGCGCTACGCCGGACGAAGCGTGCGCGCGACCGCGCCGATGAAGCGCGCGGCCAGCCACAGCGCCGCGACGACCACCAGGGCCGCGCGCGCCATCGCGAGCAGATCGGCCGCCGCGTGGTGCGCGGCCAGCGTGGCGACGGCATGGCCGAAGCGGCGCCCCTCGCGCCACGCCATCGGGCCCAGCGATATGGCGAACGCCGCCCAGATCGTTTGCGACACGATCCCGTAGATCGCCACCGCCGCCGTCGTCGCGCCCGACCAGGGAAGGCGCGCGACCCGCCGGCGGCGCAGCCGCGACCAGGCGATGCCGAGCAGGCGCAGCGGCTGGCTGTCGAGGTTGGCCACGCCGATGAGGTCGCTCAGCACCCAATAGCCGTCGAAGCGGAAGATCGGATTGATCGACAGCGCGGCGCTGGCGAGGCTCATCCACGCGGCGGCGCCGAACGGCGCCCATCCCGACGCGCGCCAGCCGACGCCGAGCGCGGCGATGAACGCGAGCTGAAAATAGACGCCGCCCAGATCGACGACGACGCGCGCGCCGCGCCTGAGCGCCCACGCCTGGCTCACGTCGCTGTAGAAGGCCGGGTAGACGAGGTAGAGCGCGGCGCCGATCTCGCTCGGCGGCCGGCCGAACCACGCCGACGCGCTGGCGTGACCGAGCTCGTGCACCAAGAGGGACGCGATGAACAGCGCGTAGCCCACGGCGATCGCGCCGGGCGTGGCCGCCGGGAGGCCGCCGCGCGGCAGGCTCCACGCGATCGCCGCCAGCGACAGCAGGGCCAGCGGCAGCGCGATCGTCCGGCGATAGAGCGGCGCCAGCCGGCGCGCGATCGCTTGCACGCGCGCGGCCGACAAGACGCGCAGCCGCAGGAGAAACGCCCGATCGCGGCGCGGCCGGCGGCGCAGCTCGTCGAGCCGCGCGACCAGGCCCGCGTGTGTCGTCGCGGCCCAGGCGGCGCCGCTGCCGCCGAGACGGCGCGCGATCTCGTCGAACGAGACGCCGTCGGCGCGCAGCCGCAAGAGCTGGTGCGCCGTCGACGAGACGCGCGCGAAGCGTCCGCCGCCGAGATCCCACAGGTAGACGGCGTCGCGTTCGGCGACGTCGAGGCGCATGTCGCCGCTCATCGACGGAGCTCGTCGCGCAGCCGCTCGTAGGAGCCGCGGCGCAGCGCGAGCAGGCGGCGCCAGCCGGCCAGCGGCAGCGTCTCAGGGAGATCCGCAGCGGCGTCGAGGTGACCGAGCGCGCGCTCGATGGTCGCGCGCGCGTGCCCGGCGCCGTAGAGCGCGCGGCCGATCTCGTCGGGCTCGAGCGGCCCGTCGGACGCGGCGTACACGCGCACCAGCGGAAACGTCGGCGCGCCGGCGAGCGCGTCGCGCCGCCAATCGACCAGGTCGTCGACGAGCTGAAACGCGAGATGGTAATCGGCCAGCGACTGCGCGATGCGCGGCAGCCAACACTCGTCGCCGGCAAGCACGGCCAGCCCCGACGGCACGATCTGCGCCAGCGCCGACTTACCCTCGCTGATGGCGAGCGCGCCGGCTTCGTCGAGCGCGCGCCAGCGATGCCGATGCAGCGACTCGGCGCGGAACGAGCGCACCGATCGCGTCAGGCTGGCGCGAAACTCCGCCCAGAACGGCGACGGCGCGGGGAACAGCCGATAAAGCCGCTCGTAGGCCTCGTGCAGCTGCACCGACGCGCGCAGCACCACGACGGCGCGCGCGCTCTCGGGCGGCTCGCCGTCGATGAGCGCGTCCTCCGCCAGCACGCCGCCGGCGAGCAATCCCACCGCGACGGCGAATTCGCCGACGGCCGGCAGCGGCGCCGCGGCGAAGGCGTCGAGAAAGAGAAACGGCAGCACGTGATAAAGCGGCGGCAGCTCGCTCTGCTCGCCCGGATCGCCGGTCCACGGCAGGATGGGACGCCACGCGTCCGCGACGGCGCGCCGCGCCCGATGGGCCTCGGCGAGCACGTCGTGGAGCGGGACGGGAACCAGATCTTGCGCTTGCATCGATGGCTCCTCTACGACTGCAGGAAACGGTGAGAGCGCGTGACTCGGCGCGCGGACGACCGTCGCTCGCAGTGTTTCGGTTGGGTGTAGCTCGGACTAGTTGTTCTGCTGGGTGCAGCACCAGCTCGGAAGCGCCGTCACCAGCTCCAGGCGGCGATCGAGCTCGTCGATGTCGATGTTCTCGAGGCTGAGGGACTCGATCTCGGTCTGCTTGGTCTCTTCGGTCTTGGTCGTCATGGGCATTTCCCTTTCGTTTGACTGCTTGGTTTGACTGCTATGGACGGAGCGACGGCTCCGCGCGCCGAGTCACGCCTTGCGCTGCTACAAAACCTTCGCTGCTTCTTTCGGGCACCATCCGCCCCACGTCGCCAGCCCGCCGGCGAGCGCGAGCTCGAGGCGGCGATCGAGCTCGGCCACGTCGAGCGCGTCGTCGGTGAGGGCTTCGACCTCGATCGCGTCGCGATCGTCCTTCTTGTCGTCGTTCGCGTTCATGGGATCTCCTTGTCGCGCTTTCACGCCGAGCAGAACGAGGCCGGGCTGTCGACCACGCGCACGCCGGCGACGTGATCGGCATAGGCCTCGACGGCGGCGGCGCGGAATTGCGCCTGGAAGCCGTCGCAGTAGTTGCTGTAGTAACCGCCGTTGTCCTCCCAGGCGCGCACAGCGCAGCCGCCGCCGCAATAGAACGCGTAGCGGCAGTCGAGGCAGGTCGGGTTGGTGCTGATGGTGCGCGCGCGCCACGTCTGCAGATCGCGCGGCTCTTTTTGCACCACGGGTAGGCCGCGTTTGCCGTCGCCGCGCGTCGGCGGCGCGGCCGGCGGCGGGAAGATCGCGACGCCCGCCTCGTCGACCCAGCCGACGCGCTTGGAGGCGTCGCCGGTGCGCTCCCAGCAGGCGTAGATGTCACCGAGCGGATCGAAGACGTACATCGAGCTGTGCGCGCCGCAGTAGCTGGAACGGAACGACTGCAGCGGATCGCCCTTTTGCGCGAACACCTTGCCCAGCGTCGTCTTGAGCCCGTCGCTGGGGCGGCCGATCACGCGCGTCGCCGGCAGCGACGCATGCAGCGACTTGAGCGCGCGGCTGAGCTGGCCGTTGTCCATGAGGTGCGCGCGCTCGACGGCGTCGTTGCCGGCGAAGATGGCGGCGCCGTAGGCGGTGAAGGTCGGCTGACGATCCCAGCCGCGCCCGCACATGATCTCGGCGAGGCGCGGCAGATCGGCGAGGTTGCGCCGATCGAGGTTGAGCCGCACGTCGACGCGGACGCCGCGCTCGAGCGCGAGATCGATGTTGCGCGCGATGCGGTCGAACGAGCCGCTGCCGTCGGGATAGATGCGCCGGCGATCGTGCTCCTCGGGCACGCCGTCGAGCGTGATCTGCAGGAACGAGATGAGCCCGGGGCCGAGCAGATCGGCGTAGGCGTCGAGCTCGGTGGCGTTGCTGATGGCGCCGAGGCTGTCGGCGCCGGCGTTCTTGGCGCGCAAAAGGATGTACTCGACGAGCGGGCGGTTGTCGGCGAGCAGCGACTCGCCGCCGAAGAGCATGAACTGCGGGCGCGGCGCGCGCGCGGGATCGATCCCGTGGCGCGCCTCGATGCCGGGCATCGCGGCAAAGATGCGATCGACCAGCGCCGGCGTCATGCGCTTCAACAAGGCGCGCTTCGACGGATCGGTGCGCAGCTCGTCCTGGAAGCAGTACGGGCAGCGCAGGTTGCAGTCGTAGGTCGTCATGAGCACGTAGGCCGGCTGCTTCTCCGCTTCGTGCAGCGCAGCGGCGAGCTTGCGCACGACCGCCTGCTCGTCCTCGACGCTGCGGTCGGTGAGATAGCCGCGCCGACGCAGCCGCTCGAGCACCGACGGCGGCGGCGGTGTGACTGCGCCCGCCGGCGGCTCCGGCGACCACTGCCCGTGCAGCGGACGCGCGCGCGGTGCGGCGAGCGCGCGGAGGTACGCCGCCACCGACGCGGGAACGCGATCGAAGGCGCCCGAGTAGCCGTGCATGATGAGCACGTCGGACGAGTCGGGAAGCGGAATCTGCGTCGTGTAGCGGCTCGTGTGCATTGCGGCCGCACTGAGCAACCGACGTGCCACGAAAAAGTGCGCGTGTTTCGCGGCGCGCGCCGTCGCCGTCGGCAAAGGTTGCGTGATCGGCGAGCAGCGTTTGCGTCGTGCGCGAGAAGCGGTGCGTGGGGAGCGAGAGAAGAGAAGAAGAAGAGGAAGACGAGACGCGGAGGTGCTGCGGGGAATGCTAGTGCAGGGTCCAGCCGTAGACGGCAGGAAACAGGCGCGTCGTCGTGCGATGCAGCGTCAGCTGCACGAAGAGCTGGCCCTGCGACAGATCGAGCTTGCCGATCGACGCGTTCATCGTCGTGATGCCGGTGCCGCCGCCCGACTGCGCGCTCGACGTTGCGACCGCGACTTCGACCATGTTGCCGGCGGCGTCGGCGTACTTGAGCTCGGCGAGCACGTTGGCCTCCGCGCCGGTGGCGTCGGGATCGACGTACTTGACGGTGAACACCGTCAGCGGCTCGATGGCGCCGCCCGGGTTCGGCAGCGGGATCGTCAGCGTCGAGATCTGCACGGGGCAGAAGAGCACGATGTCGGCCGTCGACGTGGCGCTGTGCTCGACCTTGCCGTGCGTCTGCACCCAGGGAACGGGCAGCGTCGGCGACGACAGCGGCACGCAGGCGATGGCGCTGCCCATGGCGCTCTGCTGGACGATGGCGCCCTGGGCGAAGGCGGAGCTGGCGAACAGCGAAACGGCGACGGTGGCGATGGTGGCGATTGCGATCTTGCGCATGAGTGATTCCTCCTGGCGCCGCGCGCTTTGCAACCGGCGCGCCGTCGTCGCCGGCGCGGAGCGACGCGGTTTGCCGCCGTTCGCCGCGCAAGGACGGCGCGGATCGCGCAATCGTTGCCTTTCCAGCCGCGTGTGACTTGCGCGGTTGTCAGCGTCGCCCGATTGCGGCAAGAATCCCCCCGTGGGCAGGCCTGGCGAAGATCGATCGCGGACGCGAACCCTGCCGGGCGAGGGCGCGCCCGCCGTCGAGGCGTCACGTTTTTATCTCCTCGCCGTGCAGGGCGGCTCGTCGGAGATGTTCCATCTGCCCGCCACCGGCGTGGTGGTGATCGGCCGCAGCGACGAGGCCGACCTACGTGTCGACGACGACACCGCGTCGCGCAGCCACGCCAAGATCTTCACCGCCGACGGCGTGGCGCGCCTGGTCGATCTCGGCAGCCACAACGGCACCTTCGTCAACGGCGAGCGCGTCGACGGCACGCGCCCGCTCGCTTCGGGCGACGTCATCTCCATCGGCGCGGTCACGCTCGTGCTCCACGCCGAGCGGCGCGCGCCCGAGGCGCGTCCCATCCTCGACGCGGCGGCGCTGCGCGTGCGGCTCGTCGAGGAGATCGAGCGCGCCACGCGCTATCAGCGGCCGATGGCGCTGGTCAGCCTCGGCTTGCCGGCGGGGCGCGAGCAGCGCGAGGTCGCCGCCACCATCGCCGCCGGGTCGCGGCTCATCGACGTCGTCGGCTTCGTCGCCGATGCGCAGCTCGCCGTGATCATGCCCGAGGCCGGACCGGAAGCGCGCGTGCTCGCCGAGCGGCTGGCGCGACTGGCCGGCGGTGCGCGCATCGGCATCGGCACCTGTCCCGACGACGCGCTCGACGCCGACACGCTGCTCGCCGTGGCCCGCGCCGCCGCCGCCGCCGCCCAGCCCGGGCAGGTGGCGACCGCCGCCGCCGCGGTGCGCGAGCTCGGGCTCGGCGATCGCACGATCGTGCTCGCCGATCCGGCGCTGGTGCGCCTCTTCGATCTGATCGCGCGGCTGGCGTCGAGCGATCTGCCGATCCTCATCCTCGGCGAGACCGGCGCCGGCAAAGAGGGCGCGGCGCGCGCCGTGCATCACGGCTCCAAGCGCGCCGACGGGCCGTTCGTGACCGTCAACTGCGCCGCCATTCCCGAAAACCTCGTCGAGAGCGAGCTCTTCGGCTTCGAAAAGGGCGCCTTCACCGGCGCCGTCGCGGCCAAGGCGGGCAAGCTCGAGGCGGCCAGCGGCGGCACCCTCTTCCTCGACGAGATCGGCGAGCTGCCGCCGAGCGTGCAAGCCAAGCTGTTGCGCGCGTTCGAAGAGAAGCGCATCACCCGCCTCGGCGACGTCAAGGAGCGCGCCGTCGATCTGCGCATCGTCGCCGCCACCAACCGCGCGCTCGAGGAGGAGGTCAAGGCGGGCCGCTTCCGTCAGGATCTCTTCTTCCGCCTCGGCGCCGCGCGCGTGGTGCTGCCGCCGCTGCGCGATCGGCCGCGCGAGATCCCGATTCTGGCGCGTCGCTTTCTCGCCGCCGCCAGCACCCAGGCCGGGCGCGACGTGCCGACGCTGTCGCCGGCGGCGCTGGCGCGGCTCGCCGGCTACCGCTGGCCGGGCAACGTGCGCGAGCTGCGCAACACGATGGAGTACGTGGCCGCCACCGCCGACGACTGCGTCATCGAGCCGTGGCATCTGCCCGACACCATCGCCGCCGTCGAGAGCGAGCCCGACCCGGGCGCGGGCGAAGTCGAGGCCGCGCCCGCCGCGGCGCCGGCGGGGGCGCGCGGCTTTCGCCCGCTGACCGAGGAGCTGCGCGAGCTCGAGCGCACGCGCATGGTCGAGGCGCTCGCCGCCGGCGGCGGTGTGCAGCGCCGCGCCGCCGAGCTCATCGGCATGCCGCTGCGCACCTTCGTCATGAAGGTCAAGCAGTACGGCATCTCGCCGCGCGCCAAGGCCGAGACGTGACTTCGCCCGCCGACGAGTGGTCGCCGCCGTCGGAGATCGAAGAGTTCCAGCTCCTCCGGCCGCTCGGCGCCGGCGCCATGGGCCGCGTGTTCCTCGCCCAGGACACGCTGCTCGATCGCAAGGTGGCGGTGAAGTTCGTCGCCGGCGCCACGCCCGATCCGGCGCTGCGCGAGCAATTCTTCGTCGAGGCGCGCGCCATCGCGCGGCTCAATCATCCCAACGTCGTCGCCATTCATCGCGTCGGCGAAGTGCGGCGCCATCCCTATCTCGTCTCCGAGTTCGTGCACGGGCGCACGCTCGCCGAGCTGCCCAAGCCGGTGGCGCCGGCGCGCCTGCTCGAGATCGGCATCGGGCTGTCGCGCGGGCTGGCGGCGGCGCATCGGCGCGGCGTCTTGCATCGTGATCTCAAGCCCGCCAACGCCATGATCACCGACGACGGCGACGTCAAGCTGCTCGACTTCGGCCTGGCCAAGCTCGTCGATCGGCCGGGCGCGCTCCGCATCGGCGCGGGGCAGCGCGTCGGCTCTCCTTTATATATGGCGCCCGAGATCTGGCGCGACGGCGCCGCCTCGCGCGCCAGCGACGTCTACTCGATCGGCGTCTTCCTCTACGAGCTCGCCGCCGGCCGCGCGCCCAACGACGAGGTCGGCCTCGCGGAGCTCGGCCGCGTGACGCAGGAGCGCGACGTCGCGCCCTTGGCCACGGTCGCGCCCGCGCTCGACGCGCGCCTGTGCGACGTCATCGACCGCTGCCTGCGTCGCGATCCGGCGGCGCGCTGGGAGTCGGGCGACGCCCTGCGCGAGGCGCTCGAGGCGCTCGTGGTCGCCTCGCGCGCCGCCCTGCCCGACGGCAATCCCTATCGCGGCCTGCTCGCGTTCGACGCCGCGCACCAGGCGCTCTTCTTCGGCCGCGACACCGAAGCGCGCGCCATCCTCGATCGCCTGCGCGCCGAAGCGTTCGTCGTCGTCACCGGTGATTCGGGCGTCGGCAAGTCGTCGCTGTGCCGCGCCGGCGTGTTGCCGCGGCTCGACGGGCGCGTCGTCGACCTGGTGCCGGGACGCCGGCCGCTGGCGGCGTTGTGCGCGGCAATGGCGCCACTCGTCGGCGGCGACGAGCGCGCGCTGGCGGCCCGGCTCGCCGACGATCCATCGGCGCTCGGGCGCGAGCTGCGGCGCCTCGGGCCGCTGACCGTCTTCGTCGATCAGCTCGAGGAGCTGGCCACGCTCGCCGCGCCCGACGAGGCCGCGCTCGCCGCCGAGGCGCTCGCCGCCATCACCGTGCGCGCGCCCGGGCTACGCCTGGTAGCGTCGGCGCGCAGCGACTTTCTCACGCGCCTGGCCGGGCTGCCGGCGCTCGGCCCCGAGATCGCGCGCGCGCTCTATCTTCTGCCCGCGCTCACGCGCCAGGGCGTCTCCGACGCCGTCGTCGGCCCGGCCGCGGCCAAGGGCGTGCGCTTCGAGACGCCGGCCATGGTCGACGCGCTCGCCGCCGTCGCCGCCGAAGCGGGCGGGCTGCCGCTCTTGCAGTTCGCGCTCGCCGCCTTGTGGGACGCGCGCGACGCCGATGCGCGCGTGATCCCGGCGGCCGCGCTGGCGCGCATGGGCGGTCCGGCGGGCGCGCTCGCCCGCCACGCCGACGGCGTCCTCGCCGCGCTCGTCCCCGAGGAGCGCGCCGCCGCGCAGCGCATCCTCGTCCAGCTCGTCACCACCGAAGGCACGCGTGCCCGGCGCAGCCACGAGGACCTGGTGCGTGACGAGCCGATCGCGCGCGCCGCGCTCGATGCGCTGGTGCGCGGCCGCCTGGTGGTCGCGCGGCAGGACGGCTGCGAGATCGCGCACGAGGCGCTGGTCGCGCACTGGGACACCTTGCGCGGCTGGCTCTCACGTGACGGCGAGCGCCGGGCGCTGGCGCAACGCCTCGAGCAGGCCGCCGTGGAGTGGGAGCGCCTCGGCCGCACGCGCGAGGCGCTGTGGAGCGCAAAGCAGCTCGCCGAAGCCGACGCCGTCGACGCGCCAGGCGGCGGCGCCGGGCCGCTCGCCCGCGGCGCGCGCGAAGAGGCATTCCTCGCCGCCTCGCGCGGCGCCGCCCGCCGCCGGATCGTCGCCCGTTGGGGCCTGGCGCTCGGCCTGCCGCTCGCCGGCCTCGCCGTCTTTGGCGCCAGCAACCTCGCGCGCCGCCGCGAGCTCGCCGGCCGCGTCGCCGCCTACGTCGCGCAAGCCGGCGCCGGCAACGCGCGCGCGCAGGCGTCGGCCGCGCGCTTCGACCAGCTGCGCCGCGACGCGTTCGCCCGCTTCGACGCCATGGACGCCGGCGCCGGCGAGCAGAAATGGCAGGCCGCGCTCGCCGCCGCGCGCGACGCCGCCGCCGACGCGCGCAGCGCCAGCGACGCGCTCGAGACCGCGTTGCGCGTCGATCCCACGCGCGCCGACGTGCGCGCCCGCCTCGGCGACGTGCTCTACGATCGCGCGCGCCTCGCCGACGACACCTTTGCGCGCGCGCAGCGCGACGACATCCTCGGCCGCCTCGCGCTCGACGACGACGACCACTCGCGCCGCGATCGCTGGAACGCGCCCGGCCTGGTCGAGATCGTCGCGCCGCCGCAGGCAGCGGTCGCGCTCTTTCGCTACGACGACACTCCCGCGCGCCGCCTGGCACCGCTGCCCACGCCGGCGTCGCCGACGCTGACGCTGCCGCCCGGCTCGTACCTGGCCGTCGTCGCCGGCGTGCGCCTGCCCTTCACCGTCGCGCGCGGCGAGCATCTGCGCCTCGCCGTCACGCCACCGGCGCGCGTGCCCGCCGGCTACGTCTTCATTCCCGCCGGCCGCTTCCTCTACGGCTCGTCGGGCAACGAAGAGATGCGCGCCAGCTTCTTCATCGCCCCGCCGCTGCACGCCGTCTGGACGGGCGCGTACCTCATCGCGCGCAACGAGACCACCTATGCCGACTTCATCGAGTACCTCGAGGCGCTGCCGCCCGCCGAGCGCGCGCAGGCGCTCCCGCTCGGCAGCGACTTCGAAGGCCTCGGCGTGGCGCTGCGCAAAGAGGGCGCCGCCTGGTCGCTCCTTCTACGCCCGCGCACGCGGGTCTATCGCGCGCGTTGGGGCGAGCCCATCCGCTACGGCGATCGCACGCGCCGTGCCGAACAAGACTGGCGCAAGATGCCGGTCGCCGGCGTCAGCTTCCACGGCGCCGAGGCCTACGCGCGCTGGCTTGGGCAGAGCGGCCGCGTCCCCGGCGCGCGGCTGTGCAGCGAGCTCGAGTGGGAGCGTGCCGAGCGCGGCGCCGACGACCGCGAGTATCCGAGCGGCGATCGCCTCGAGCCCGACGACGCCGACATGGACATCACCTACGGCCAGAAGCTCGACGCCTTCGGCCCCGACGAGGTCGGCGCGCATCCCGCCTCGCGCAGCCCCTTCGGCGTCGACGATCTCGCCGGCAACATCTTCGAGTGGACGCGCAGCTCGCGCGCCGCCGGCGAGGCGGTCTTGCGCGGCGGCAACTATTATTACAACCGCGAGATGGTGCGCGCGTACTACCGCGAGGCCATCAACCCCGACGACCGCACGCAGATGATCGGCGTGCGCATCTGCGCCGATCCCGAGTAGCAAGCGTTGCGCGACACGCAACTCTTGCTTGCTCGATCGCGCAAACCTTGCGTGACATGACGCACACTTCGCTCGATCGCGTCGCGTGATCCGCTCCGCTTCCCCCGTGGCATGGCCGCTGCTAAGGTCGCCGCCCATGAGACTCCCCGCCGTCACTCGCGTGCTTCCGCTTTTTCTCGTCGCTGGATGCGGCGCGCCGTTAGAGGTCGGAACCAGCGAGCAGGCGCTCGTGACGCAGAACGGCCGCATGCAGAACGGCCGCATGCAAAACGGCCGCATGCAGAACGGCCGCATGCAGAACGGCGCCGCGCTCGCCATCGCCACCGTCGATCTCACGCATCTGAAGCGCCTCATCAAGCTGCCGGCCAGCGGCGCCGATCCCGACATCAGCGCCGCCAACACCGTCGCCGTTCCCAACGTCCACCTCGTCGGCTCGCTGCTCACCGACGGCGGCGCCAACGTCGGCGTCGCGTTCGCCGGCACCACCGCGCCGGCGACCTTCGTCGACACCGACGATCCGACCAACGCGGCCTCGGTGCCGGGCGACATCTACATCGAAGCCGTCACCACGACCTCCGATCCCGACATCATCCACTACACCATCCGCGGCCATCATCCGTTCGTCGCAGCGCCGGGCGACAGCTGCGCCGCCGACGGCTGCGCGCCGATCTGGGAGTACGTGTGCGGCCTGGTCCCGGGCACGATCACCATCGGGCCGGTCGCGGCGGCGTCGGCGCCGCGTGGCATCATCTACCTGCCGATGGTGCCGCAAACGGCGACGGCGACCGGCGGCTACTGGGACTATCGCCAGGGCGTCGAAGGCGGCGGCAAGAAGCTCCTCGAGCAGGGCGGCGCCGCCTACAGCACCAACGTCACCTTCGCGTGCAGCGACGGCGCCATCGGCAAATGCATCGAGAAGATGAAGTACAAACCGTGGGCGCCCGCCGCCACCGAGTGCGCCGGCATCGGCTCGACGTACCACTGCATGCAGCCGACGCAGGAGCTGCTCCACGAAGCGTGCGTGCGCATGGTGCGCGCCGACTATTGCGGCGACGGACAGGACCACACGGTCAACGGCATGTCCATCGACGTCTGGGATCAGTCGCGCATCGAAACCGAGACGCCCTACTCTCGCGTCGACGGCGCCAGCGGCGTGGACTACGGCCACGAGGGCGAATGGACGGCGAACGGCGCGCGCTGTCTGGCGAACATCCTCATGACCCGCGTCTCGCACATCGGCGCGCCGAACGCCGAGACCGTCGGCGAGTACCTCATGAGCGATCACACGTACTGCATCAGCAAGTGGAGCACGCAGGCCAACGAGCTCGCCTACAAGCCGGGCGGGTTCAACTGGGCCGACGGCGACTGCTTCGGGCTCGACCCGAGCTACGTGCCCGCGCGGCCGACGAGCCTGGCGGTGTCGCAGCACAGCACGTTCGCCTTCGCCAACGTGCCCTGGCGCTTTCGGCCGGTGGTTTCGCTGAACGAGTCGCCGACGTTCGGCATCGGCATCCTGAGCGGCCCGGCGATGGATCTGCACGACCGCGTGCTCATCATGAACAAGGCCGTGTGCATCGACGACAGCGACCGCGTCTCGACGGCGGGCAACTACAACCCCGACAAGTACTCGCAGCCGTGGTGCGCGCAGTGCCTTCCCGACAGCGGCGCGACCTCGCCGCTGTGCCCGCCGCTCACCGCCTACTGACGCCGCTATTCGCCGATCACGGTCATCGAGAAGAAGCGATCGACGAGCGTGCCGCGATCGTTCGCCGTCACGATGCCGACGTAGCGGTTGGTGACGAACTCGACGGCGCAGCGATCTGCAGGCGACCCGGCCCAGTCGTCGTCGTTCACGCTCCACAGGTGATTGACCGTGACCGCGGGGACCGAGCGAAACGCGGGTACGAACTCGAACTTGTATTGCCCGCTGCCGGGCACGTGGCCGACCAGCTCGAGCTTGGTCGCGCCCATCGCGTTGAAGACGCTGAGCGCGCTGCCGTTGGGGCGTCGGACCGTTCCGAGAATCGTCATCGTGGTCGGGGCGAGAGGATTCGAACCTCCGACATCCTGGTCCCAAACCAGGCGCGCTACCAACTGCGCTACGCCCCGTGAGCTTCTAGATACCCGAAAAGCAGTAAAATCGAAAGACAATGAAGACAACTTGGGTCGTGGTCGTCGTCGGGCTCGCAGCGGCGAGCGTGGGCTGCGGACACTCGGGCGGCGGCGGTGGTGGCGGCGGCACCGGCGGAACCGGCGGCGGCGGCGGCAGCGGCGGCGCGGCCGTGTCGTTCGCGGCGCCGATCGTCTCCATGGGTCCGACGCAAGCGGGCGGCGCCAATCCCGCCGACGAGATCGCGATCGCCGATTTCGACGGCGACGGCAAGCTCGACGTCGTGCAGTCGAGCGTCGGCGGCGTCTTCTACGGCGTCATGGCCGGCGGCGGCGACGGCAGCTTCGCCGCGCGCAGCACCGGCGAGATGTTCGGCTACGGCCCGACGGTGGCCGACTTCGACGGCGACGGCAAGCCCGACTTCGCGCTCGGCTCGAGCTCGGTGCACACGCTCTACAACCGCGGCAGCACGTTCATGGAGAGCAACACCAACGTCATGTCCACCGCCGGCATCACCGGCGTCCTGGGCAAGGATCTGACCGGCGACGGCAAGATCGATCTCGTCGTCAGCACCAGCCCGTACCTGGCGGTGCTGGTCAACGGCGGCGTCGTCCGCTACACGATGCTGCAGCTCGCTTCCGCCATCGTCGCCGACGATCTCGACGGAGACGGCAAGGTCGACGTCGCGGTGCTCGACTCCGACCAGGGGCCGCCCGAGGTCAGCGTCTTTCTCGGCAACGGCGACGGCACGCTGCGCGCCGGACAGAAGGTGTCGGTCAGCGTGCCCTCGAGCCTCGCGCTCGGCGATCTGAACGGCGACGGCAAAGCGGACCTGGTCGTGCCCGGCGGGCTCTCGCTCGTCGGCGTGCTCCTCGGCAACGGCGACGGCACCTTCGCCGCGCACGGCACCTTTCCCACGCGCGGGCTCGACGACGACATCGGCGCGGTCGCGCTCGGCGACGTCAACGGCGACGGCCACCTCGACGCGCTCGCGCTCGAGACCACGGGCGGCACGCTCTACGTCCTGCCCGGCAACGGCGACGGCAGCTTCGCCGCGCCGGTCTCGTTCGCCGTGCAGACGGCCGACGAGGTGCGCCCGACCGCGTTCGCCGTCGGCGACGTCAACGGCGACGGCAAGCCCGACGTCGTCGTCGCCGGCGGACAACAGGTCTCGACGCTGCTCGGCAAGTAGCTTCCACGCGCTATCGCGTGTCGGCGTCGCGCTGGTCGAGCGCGCGCAGCAGCGCCTCGAGCGCGCGGGCGCGATGCGAGATGCGGTTCTTCTCGTCGGCCGGAAGCTCCGCCATGGTGCGGCCGGCCGCATCGCCGTCGATGAGGAACAGGGGATCGTAGCCGAAGCCGCCGGCGCCGCGCGGCGCGTGGCCGATGCGTCCTGCGCACGCGCCCTCGGCGACGAGGCGCGTGCCGTCGCCGTCGACGAACACGAGCGCGCAGCGAAAGCGCGCCGTGCGCCGCGCGTCGGGCACGCCGGCGAGCGCGGCGAGCAGCTTGGCGTTGTTGCGCGCGTCGTCGCTCGGCTCGCCGGCGAAGCGCGCCGAGCGCACGCCCGGCGCGCCATCGAGCGCGTCGACCTCGAGCCCGCTGTCGTCGGCGAGCGCGGGCAAGCCCGCCTCGGCCAGCGCCGCGCGCGCCTTCTTCTCGGCGTTGCCGGCGAAGGTCGGCGCGTCTTCGTCGACGGTGAGCGCGAGCGGCACGACCTCCCAGCCGCGCGACGCCAGCATCGCCGCGATCTCGGCAACCTTGTGCCGATTGCCGCTGGCGAACGCGAGCCGCCGCCGCGCGCCGCCCTTCGCGCTCACGCCCGCGCGCCCTCGAGCGCCCGCCGCTGCGCCGCGATCAGCTGCTCGATCCCCGCCGTCGCCAGATCGACGAGCGAATCCAGCTGCGCGCGATCGAACGTGCCGTGCTCGGCGGTGCCCTGCACTTCGACCAGCTTGCCGTCGGCGGTCACGACGATGTTCATGTCGACCTCGGCCGCCGAATCCTCGACGTACGGCAGATCGAGCCGCGCCTCGCCGTCGACGACGCCGACCGATACCGCCGCTACTTCGTGCAGCATCGGGCTGGCCGCGATCAGCTTCTTGGCGACGAGGCGCCGGCACGCCAGCGCCAGCGCCACGTAGCCGCCGGTGATCGCCGCCGTGCGCGTACCGCCGTCGGCCTGCAGCACGTCGCAGTCGATGGTGATCGTGCGCTGCCCGAGCTTGCCCATGTCGATCGACGCGCGCAGCGCGCGCCCGATGAGCCGCTCGATCTCCTTGCCGCGTCCGCCCGGCTGGCGCCCGCCGCGCGTGTTGGTCGCGCGCGGCAACATCGCGTACTCCGCCGTCACCCAGCCGCGCCCGGTGTCCTTCAGAAACGGCGGCACCTTCTCCTCGACGGACGCCGTGCAGATCACCCAGGTCTCGCCGGCGCGAATCAGCGCCGAGCCTTCGGGGTCCTTCAGCCAATCGGGAGTAATCGTGAGCGGGCGCAGCTCGTCAGGGCGTCGGCCGTCGGGTCGCGTCATGGGACGCGGACATTACCAAATTCTGCCCGCCGCGCACGCTGTCGGCGAAGCGCGCGATCCCCGACGCCAGCGCGCCGGCGATGCGATGCTGCTGCGCGACCTCGACGAGCGCCGCGCCTTCGATCGGATGATCGAGAAAGCCCATCTCCACGAGCACCGCCGGCGCGGTCACGCCCGCGAGCACGTCGTAGCCGAATTGGCGCACGCCGCGATCGACGCCCACCGTCGCCGCGACGACCTCCGCTTGCACCGCGTGCGCGAGCGCGGCCGAGCGGCGCGCGGCGTCGAGCAGCTTGAGCTCGGTCAAGAGCGCAGCGACGTCGTCGTTCTCGCGCGTGGCGGCGCGGCGCGCCTCGACCTCGGCGGCGTCGCGCGCCAGCACCCAGGTCTCGACGCCACGTCGCGAGCGATCGCCCGACGCATTGGTGTGAAGGCTCACGAAGCAGTCGGGCTCGGCCGCGTTGGCCCGCCGCACGCGCTCGCGCAGCGTCAGGTACTCGTCGCGATCGCGGGTCATCACGACGTCGAAGCCGCGCGCGCGCAGCTCCTCGGCGAGATCGCGCGCGACCGCGAGCGTCACGCGCTTCTCGTAGACGCCGGCGACGAGCCCGGGCGCGCCGGTGTTCGAGCCGCCATGCCCGGCATCGATGACGACGCGAAACGGCGACGCAAACGCGCTCGCCGAGCCCAAAAGAACGATCGCGATTGCCATTTGCCGCATGGTAGGTATATGTAGGATACGAGGCTACATCCTTGCGCGCAACTTTGCATGCGGCTATCTGAAAAGGCAGTGTCCGCATCCGACTCTCGCGCCGCAGGCTGGGCGCGCATGCCGCTCGTCGCGGTGCTGGCCGGGGTTGCCCTCGCCGAGCTCGCGCTCAATCGGCTCGCCGGCCAGATCATCCGCCTCGATCCATTTTCGACGCGCGGCTTCTGGCGGCACGCGTTCGCCGATTCGCGGCTCTTCGTCTACGAGCTGACGGCGGTGCTCTCGGCGATGATGCTGGGCTCGGCGCTGGCGCGCATCGCCGCGTTCGGCGATCACTATCGCATCGGCGCGCGCGTGTCGTTCTCGCTCGTCGGCATCGTCGTCGTCATCTTCTCGGCGCTCGGCGCCGTCGCCGAGCTGCCGCCCGATCTCTTCTTCCACTTGCACATGAGCTTCGCGTTCCTCGCGCTGCTCATCGTCTTCAGTATCGTCGGCGCGCGCACGTCGGGGCGCGTGCGGCTCGGCGCCGTCATCTTGTTCCTGCCTGTAGCGCTGCACTTCGCGGCGCGGCTGACGCGGCGAATTTCGCCGGTGCCGGAGCTGACCTCGACGCCGCTCGAGCTCGAAGCCGTCGCGCAGGCGACCTTGGCCGCCGCCGCCGTCGTGGCGGTGCCGTGCTTCGCGTCGCGGCGCCACGGCGTGCGGCTCGGCCTGGCGCTGGCGGCGCTGTTCGTCGGCGCCACCGCCGTCCTGGTGCGGCTCGACTGGGAGACGGCGGCGCGCGTGGCGGCGTACGGCTTCGGCATCGCGCTGCCGATGGCGCCGTGGGCGCTGGTCGTCTACCTGCTCGCGCTCGGCGGCTTCGTGTTCACGGTGACGACGCTGCTCTCGTCGACGGGCGCCGAGCGCTTGCGCGGCTGGGGCCTCCTCCTCTTCGGCATCGCCGGGCTCGATCAGGAGGCACCGTTTCAGATCACGCTGGCGGCGCTGGGCCTGCTCGCGGTCGCCGAATCGGTGATGCGCGGCGGACCCGAGCCGATGTCGCGCGAGGCGTTCGAGAACATCTTGCGCCGCGGCGCCGCCGCCGTCGGCGCGCCGCAGGTGATCTTGTCGGGCGCCGCCGGATACGAGACCGTGCGGCTGCACTCGCCGCCGACCGCGGGCGTGCCGGTCGCGCTGTCCTTGTCGCGGCGCGCCGGGCTCATCAACGGCGTCGACGTCGTCGTCGGCGAGGCGCTGCCGCGCGATCCGCCGTTCACCGTCGAGCGGCGCGACGCCGGCCGTCTCGGTCCGCGCGCCGACGGCCCGGCCATCGACACCGGCGACGCCTCGTTCGATCACCTCTTCGCCACGCGCGATCGCCGCGGCCTCAACGCCGCGCTCCTCGACGACAGCACGCGCGCGCGCCTGGGCACGCTGTGCGCCGGCTGGCTCGGCGTGTGGCCACAGCGCGGCGTCCACTATCGCGCGCGCACCGTCACCGGCGGCGACGACGCGCTCCCTCTATTGATTGAGCTGCTCCGCGATCTGGCTTCGCGCGCTTCCGAGTGATGTTGTACCTGTTCGACATCGACGGCACGCTCATCGGCGGTGACGGCTCGGGACGACGCGCCTTCGAGCGCGCCTGTCACGATCACATGGGCATCCTCGGCGCGCTCGAGCACCTGCGCCTCGACGGCATGACCGATCCGCTCATCCTCGACAGCGTCTACCGCCACCATCACGATCGCGCGCCCACCGACGAGGAGATGCGCGCCATCTTCGACGTCTACGTGCGCCATCTCGAAGCGGAGGTCGCGGCCGGCCTCTATCACGTCAAGCCTGCCGTGCACGAGACGCTCGATCATCTCGAAGCGCGCGGCGCCACCATCGGCCTCGCCACCGGCAATCTCGAAGCGGGCGCGCGCATCAAGCTGCAACGCGGCGACTTGTGGAAGCGGTTCGGCTTCGGCGGCTTCGGCTCCGACGCTGCCGAGCGCGCCGAGCTCGTGCGCGTCGCCATCCGCCGCGGCATCGAGCGCGCCGGCAAGAGCTTTCGCCGCGACGAAATCTGGGTCATCGGCGACACGCCCAAAGACATCGCCGCCGCTCACGCCGCCGGCGCGCGCTGCGTCGCCGTCGCCACCGGCTGGTACACGATCGAGCAGCTGCGCGACGCCGAAGCCGATCGCGCATTCCCCACCATGGCGGAGTGGCTCGACACGCTTTAAGCTATCCGCATGGGCTCACTCCGCATGCCGAAGCGCGAAGAAGCGCTCCCCGGCCGCAGCGACAAAATGGCGGTTCCCGACACGCACTTCGTCAACGGCGCCCGCCTCGTGCCGCCGTGGCCCGACGGTCTCGAAGTGGCCGAC
>DASXOU010000745.1:0-10996 GCA_036494045.1 Polyangia bacterium
GTCGGCGACCAACCCGTGGCCCAACGGCGGCTCGATGACCTATTACCCCGTTCCCTTCTTCCTCTCGACGGAGGGTTACGGCTTCTGGCTCGACTCGACCTGGCGCAACCAGTTCGATCTCGCCACCGATCGCCCCGACGAGTGGCGCACCTGGCACATCGGCCCGTCGCTGGCGTTCGAGATCTACCTGCCGATTCCCGGCGACACGCGCCCGTGGCCGCTGCAAGCGATCGATCAGTTCACCGCCGCCACCGGCCGGCCGATGATTCCGCCGGCGTGGAGCTTCGGCCCGCGCCGCCGCATCGATCGCGGAAACATGATCAACGGCGTCCCCGAGCTGCAGGCGATGCGCGACGCCGATCTCGCCATCACCGTCGCCGACGACACCACCCACTTCGCCCCCAACGGCAGCGACATCGGCAACGAAGCCGCGCTTTCCTCGTGGGTGCAATCGGGAATCGACCTCGGCTACAAGATGACCGCGTATTACAACCCATATTATGCGACCGATATGAATTCCCCGCTCGCACCGGACGTGCAAACGGCGATATCGAATGA
The DNA here is from genome assembly GCA_036494045.1 of Polyangia bacterium. Classification (GTDB taxonomy): domain Bacteria; phylum Myxococcota_A; class Polyangia; order Palsa-1104; family Palsa-1104; genus JAQBQH01. The sequence goes on from DASXOU010000745.1 coordinate 559, forward strand.
TTGGTTACTAAAGAATAACGACGGAACGCTCTCCGACGTCTGGCTCATCTCGGGCGCGCCGCTCGACGTCTACACCGTCGACGTCTCGAACGCCGACGCCACAGCCTGGTTCACCAACATGTTCCACCGCGCCCTCGACCTCGGATATTCGGGCTGGATGTACGATTTCGGCGAATACGTGCAGCCGCAAGTCATCGCGTCGAACGGAATGACCGGCGAGCAGTTTCACAATCTATTTCCCGTGCTGTATCAAAAAGCCGCACACGACGCGCTCGAACAAATGGATCCCGGCGATTGGTACACCTTCGTGCGCTCCGGATATACCGGCGCCTCGCAATATTCGCCGATGGTCTGGTCGGGCGATCCCGACGCCTCGTTCGACGACGCCGAAGGGCTGCCCGCGCAGATGCGCGCCGGCATCACCGCGTCGATGTCGGGCGTGGCGCACTGGGGCTCGGACATCAGCGGCTTCAAGTGCATGGCCGACGGCACCGCCGCCGCCGACGGCGAATTGGTCACACGCTGGATCGAAGCCGGCGCCATGTGCTCCAACATGCACGACGAGAACGCCTGCTCCGGCGGCAGCGGACCGAAGGCGAACATCTGGACCTCGCCCGACGCGCAAGCGGCGTGGAAGACCTACGCGCGGCTGCACACGCGCATGCTCCCCTATTTCGTCGCGCTCGCCGCCGAAGCCAACGCGACCGGCGCGCCCGTCGTACGCAGCCCATGGCTGATGCATCCCGAGCGGCGCGAGCTCGCGCCCGTCGGCGACGCGTTCTACGTCGGCCCATCGTTGTACGCGGCGCCGGTGGTGGCGCGCGGCGCGACGACCAAGGATATCGTGTTGCCGCCCGGGCTCTTCGTCGATTGGCACGACGGCACGCTCCTCGACGGCGGCGCCGGCGGCGTGAGCGTCACCGTGCCGGCCGCGCTCGACAAGCTGCCGCTCCTCATCGTCGACGGCACGCTCCTGCCGCTGCTCGATCCCACCATCGACACCGTGGCCGCCGAAACCAACGCGACCGTCGTCGGGCCGGACGACGTCGCCGATGTCTACGACGTCGTCGGCATGATCTCGACGGCGACCGGCACGGCGCAGTTCACGCTCGCCGACGGCGGCACGCTCACGGCCACGTACGCGGGCAACGTCGCCGCCTGCGCGAGCTGCACGCTCACGCCGCTCGGGCCCCGGCTGCAGGAGCTGCAGGTCGAGACTACCGACGACGTCGACGCCGGCGGCTTGCACCTTTCATCGAGCGCAGTAACGCGACGGCTGCGCTGGGATCTGTATATTGTCGACTGATGCGCGTTCTCATCGGCACGAGCGGATATTCGTATCCGGCGTGGAAGGGCCACTTCTATCCTGAAGATCTGCCGGCGAAGAAGTTCCTGCCCTATTACGCCGAGCGCTTCCCCACCGTCGAGATCAACAACACGTTCTATCGCATGCCGACGCCCAAGCTGCTGGAGACGTGGGCCGCCGAAGTGCCCGACGGCTTCACGTTCGCGATCAAAGCGCCGCAGCGAATCACGCACCAGAAGCGGCTCAAGGAGTGCGACGAGGTCGTCGCCGCGCTCCTCGGCATCGTCGAGCTGCTCGCCGAGAAGCAGGGGCCGATCCTGTTTCAGCTGCCGCCCAATCTCAAGAAGGACGTGCCGCGGCTGCAAGCATTCCTCGCGGCGATGCCGCGCCGCTGCCGCGCCGCCTTCGAGTTCCGTCACGAGAGCTGGCTTGGCGACGACACCTACGACGTGCTGCGCGCCGCCGACGCCGCCTTGTGCATCGCCGATACCGAGGACCTGTCGACGCCGGTCGTGGCCACCGCGAAATGGGGATATCTGCGATTACGCCGCGAGGATTACGTCGAATCCGATATTCGAGAATGGGCTAAACGGATATCGGCGCAGAATTGGGACGATGCGTTCGTCTATTTCAAGCACGAGGACGAAGCCAAAGGCACCGTATACGGCTCGTTATTGAAGTCGATATTGAAATAGCCTATGTAGGATATTGGACTACACGATCGGCGCCGTGTTATCCTTTCGCCCATGGCGATGCGATCGATGGCGTCGGCGACGATCTCGTTCGGGCTGGTCAGCATTCCGGTGCGGCTCTATTCCGCGACGGAGGCGTCGGCCTCGATCTCGTTCAACCTCTTGCACAAGGCAGACGGCTCGCGCCTTCGCCAGCAATATATCTGTATCAAGGAAGAAGTCGTCGTTCCGCGCGAGGAAATGGTCAAGGGATATGAGTTTCAAAAGGGCGAATATGTCGTTTTCACGCCCGAGGAATTGAAAGAGCTCGAAGAGACCTCGACGCAGACCGTCGACATCACCGAGTTCGTGCCGCTGGCCAAGGTCGATCCCATTTATTTCGACAAAGCCTATTTCCTCGGCCCCGACAAGGGCGGCGACAAGCCGTACAAGCTCCTGGCGCGCGCGATGACCGAGTCGGGCCGCGCGGCGCTCGCGCGTTACGCCGCGCGCGGCAAGATGTATCTCGTGTTGGTGCGGCCGATCGGCGACAAGCTGGTCATGCAGCAGCTCCACTACGCCGACGAGGTCCGCGACATCCGCGAAGTTCCCGTCGGTGACGCCGAAGTACGCGAGCAGGAGCTCAAGCTCGCCAAGCAGCTCGTCGAGCAGATCGCGCGCGAGACCTTCAACCCCGACGCCTACGAGGACGAGGTCAAAAAGCGCGTCGAAGAGCAGATTCAGCGCAAGGTCGAAGGCAAGGAGATCGCCCTGTCGCCAACGGAAGCGAAGCCGGCGCAGATCATCGATCTCATGGAGGCGCTCAAGGCGAGCCTGGCCAAGCAGCCGGAGCCGCCGGCGCCGAAGAAGCAGGCCAAGCGCGCCGACGCCGAGGCGCCGGCCAAGACGTCGAAGAAGAAGAGCGCGAAGTAGCCGCGAATCGGCGTCCACAGCTTCGTAGCGGCGTGCTAAAAAATCGGCGTGGGCTACTCGGCGGAGGACGTCGCGAAGCTGATCGGCGTGTCGGTGCGCCAGGTCCGCTCGTTCGTGCGTGACGGTTTTCTCGCGCCCGACGTCGACGCCGACGGCACGCCGCGCTTCAGCTTTCAGGACGTGGTGCTCCTGCGCACCGCCGCCGGGCTGCGCGCCGCGAGCATCGCGCCGGCGCGGGTCAAGCGCGCGTTGGCGCGGCTCAAGCGGCAGCTTCCCGAGGGGCGCCCGCTGTCGGGCGTGGCCATCGCCGCCGAGGGCAACCGCATCATCGTGCGTGACGGCGGCGCGCGCTGGAATCCGGAGTCGGGGCAGGTGCTGTTCGACTTTCGCGTCGCCGAGATCGCCGAGCTCGCCGACGAGATCGCCGAGCTCAAGCCGAAGGCGCCGCCGCCGGCGATCGACGGCATCGAAGCCGCCGCCGCCGACGAGTGGTATCAGATCGGCTGCGGCCGCGAAGACGACGGCGACGGCGACGGCGCCATCGCCGCCTATCGCCGCGCCATCGAGAGCGACGAGAAGCACGTCGATGCCTTCGTCAACCTCGGGCGCCTCTTGCACGAGCGCGGCGATCGCGCGGCGGCGCTGCAAGCGTACGAGACGGCGCTGACGCTGCGGCCCGACGACGCGGTGGCCGCGTTCAACCTCGGCGTCGCGCTCGAGGACGCCGAGCGGCTCGACGAAGCCGCCGCGGCCTATCAGCGCGCCATCGCCGCCGATCCGCGCGCCGCCGACGCGCACTACAACCTCGCCGGCGTGTGCGAGCGGCTCGGCGATCGCGCGGCGGCGTTGCGCCACCTGCGCACTTACAAGAAGCTGACCGGCCGATGAGACACCTCGTCATTATGTTCGCGTGCGCGCTTTCGTTCGCGGGCTGCAAGCTCACCAACGATCCGCAGCTCAAGGAGCACGTCGCGGCGGCGCACGTGGCGATGAACAAGCTGCGCGCGACCACCGAGGCGTTCGTGCAGAAGAACGGGCGCTGCCCGAAGGCGGGCGAGATCGAGCGCGTCGCCGATCCGTGGGGGCGGCTCTACATCGTCGTCTGCCCGGGACAGGGCGGCCACGTCGCCGACGTGGTCTCGCGCGGCGCCGACGGCGACGTCGGCACCACCGACGACGTGCGCTCCTGGGATTAGCGGCGTTGCGGTAGGATGCGCGCATGCGCCTCGTGCTCGCCGCTGCCCTCTTCGTCGCCGCTCACGCCGCCCACGCCAAGTCGACGCTCGCGTTCGCCGAGCACGGCTTTTCGATCGAGCCGCCCGCCGGGCACGACGAATCGGTGATGCAGCAAGTGGTGACGCTGGGGCTGCCCGCGCGCGACGAGTTCTCGCCCAACGTCAACGTGCAGGTGCAGCCGTTCAAGGGGACGATCGAGGAGTACCTGACGATGTCGCGCGAGCAGTTCAAGGCCGGCGGCGTCACGCTGGTGACCGAGAAGCACGACGCGCGCACGGCGACGATCGAGTACAAAGGCGCGATGCAGGGGCACCCGCTGCATTGGTACGCGCGGGCGTTTCTTGGGAAGAATGGTCTGGTCCTGGCGACGGCGACGGCGCTGGAGTCGCAGTGGGGCAGCGTGAGTGGGAGGTTGCGGCAGTCGGTCGATAGTCTGAAGCCGATTCCGTAGGGGCGTCCAAACTCAACAGGCGACAGGCGACAGGCCGCCGGCGGCTGGCAACGTCCAGAAGCTCATGCTGGACGCGAAGGCCGTGGCCAGCGCCTACGTGGCTCGAGAGGTTCAATTGCCCTGCTGCCGGCCGCCTGTCGCCTGTTCTCTTTCTGAAGCTCGCGCCGTCAAACCAACAGCGCGCGTTCGTGGGCGAGAAGCCACTGCTTGCGCGGCAGCCCACCACCATAGCCGCAGAGAGTGCCGTCGGAGGCGATGACGCGGTGGCAGGGCACTACCAGCGAGACCGGGTTGCGTCCGTTGGCGGCGCCGACGGCGCGGACCGCGTCGGGGCTGCCGACCTTGCGCGCGAGCTGCGCGTACGACCAAGTCGCGCCGACGGGGATCTTGCGCAGCGCGGCCCACACGCGCGCCTGGAACGGCGTGCCGCCGAGATCGACGGCGATGTCATCGAGCGCGTCGAGCTCGCCGTCGAGATAGCGGCGCAAGCGCGACGCGGCGCCGGCAGGATCTTTGGTGCGCTGGTAGTCGATCTCGCCGAAGCGCGCTTGCAAATGCTCGGCGAGGCGGCCGTTGCGATCGTCGAAGACGAGGCCGACGAGCGCGCCGTCGCGGGCGTAAAGCTCGATCTTGCCGACGGGCGAGCGCACCGTCGCGGTTTCGATGGTGATCATTGGAGCTCCTTGTGTTGCCAAAGGTGCATGGCGGCGTAGGCGCGAAACGGGCGCCACGCCTCAGCGCGCGCCAGGAGGCTGCGCTCGTCCTCGTCGAGCGCGCGGCGCAGCCACAGGTCGCCGGCGGGGAAGGCGTCGGGCTCGCCGAGGCGCATGCCGAGGTACTGCGCGGTCCAGGCGCCGATGCCGGGCAGCGCGCACAGTTTTTCCACGAGCGCGTCGAGCGCGAGCGTGCCGTCGAGCGCGAGCGTGCCGTCGGCGACGGCGGCGGCGAGCGTGGCGATGGCGACGCCGCGCGCGCGCGGCATGCCGACGCCCTTGGCGATGGCGTCGCCGCCGGCGTCGGCGAGCGCACGCGCCGTCGGGAACACGTGCGTGAGCGGGTCGCGCCCGGCTTCGTCGCCGGCTTGCCGCGCCAGCGGCGCGCCCCACGCGGCGGCGAGGCGGCCGGCCATCTGCGTCGCGCGCGCGACCGAGACCTGTTGCCCTAGAATGGCGCGGATCGCCAATTCGAGGCCGTTCCAGCCACCGGGCACGCGCCTGCCCGGACAGGCGCGCACGGCCGCGCGCAGCGCCGGATCGCGCGACAGCGTGGCGCCGATGGCCAGCGGATCGGCGGCGACGTCGAACAAGCGGCGGATGCGCTCGACGGCGTCGCGCAGCCCGCGCGCCGAGGGCACGCGCAAGCTGGCGCGCAGCACCGCCGCGCCGCCGCGCGTCTCGGCGCGCACGCTCACGATGCCGCCGTCCGACGTGGTGCGCCGATAGACGGCGGCGTCGCCGTCGCCCACGATCTCCTCGACGCCGGGGATCGCGCGCGCCGCGAGAAACGAGATCAGCGGCGCCCACGCATAGGGCGCGCGCACCGGCAGCGTCAGCGTCAACGCCGCCGCGTCGCCGGTGCCGCGCGCGCGCGCTCGCAGCTCCGTCGGCGTGCGGCCGAACGCGCGCCGCATCGCCGAGTTGAAGCGGCGTACCGAGCCGAAGCCGGCGGCGAACGCGATCTCCGCCAGGCCGAGCTCGGTCTCGTCGATGAGCTGGCGCGCAAAGTGCGCGCGCCGCGTCTGCGCGACTTGCAGCGGGGAAGTGCCCACGTGCGCCGCGAACAGGCGCCGCAAGTGTCGATCGCCGACGCCGAGCCGCTCCGCCAGCCGCTCGATGCCGTCGTCGCCGAGCGTGCCGGCGTCGATGAGCTGCAGCGCCCGCTTCACCGTCGACGACGTGCCGCTCCACGCCACGGCGTCGGGGCGGCAGCGCGCGCACGCGCGAAAGCCGGCCGACTCCGCCGCCGCCGGATGGCGGTAGAACTCGACGTTCTTGCGCAGCGGAATCTTCGCCGGGCATCCCGGGCGGCAGTAGATCCCCGTCGAGGTAACGGCGACGACGAAGCGCCCTTCGAAGCGGCGATCGCGGCTCGCGATCGCGCGATACAGGGTGTCCGCTTCCAGCGCCGGCGCCGTCATTGCTGCGTCCATGCGCCCTATCTCTAGCGCCGAAGAGCGCGCGCGGCTGGCCATTTCCGGACGTTAATGCGGAAGCACGATTTCGGGATCCTTTTTGCGCCGCCGATAGACGAGCACGGTGCGCCCGAGCACCTGGACGAGCTCGCCGCCGGCGGCTTCGGCGATGGCGGCGCCGAGCGCGCGCCGATCGGCGCCGGCCGAATCGCCGAGCTTGACCTTGACGAGCTCGTGCGTGTCGAGCGCGACATCGAGCGCGGACAAGAGGCCCTCGGAGATCCCGTCTTTGCCGACCTGCACGATCGGGTCCTTGTGATGGCCCATCGCGCGCAGAAACCGCCTTTGCTTGCCGCTCAGCACCGGGTACACATAACACGAATGTCCGCGATCGACGTGCGCGCGCTCGACTTCGCCTACGCCGGCGGGCCGCCGGTGCTACGCGCGCTCTCGCTGTCGGTGCCGGCGCGCGCGCGCTGCCTTCTCGTCGGCGCCAATGGCTCGGGCAAGACGACGCTGCTGTCCGCCGTCGCCGGGCGCCACATGGCCGCCGACGCCGCCGTGCGCGTGCTCGGTCGGCCCGCGTTCAGCGACACGTCGCTCGTGCACGACGTCTCGTTCATCGGCGGACAATTTCCGCTCGACGTCGATCTCACCGTGGACGAGCTACTCGCGAGCCGCCGCGACGCCGACACCGCGCGCATGGACGAGCTCGTGCGCGTGCTCGACGTCGATCGCCGCTGGCGCATGTGCCGCGTCAGCGACGGCCAGCGCCGGCGCGTGCAGCTCCTCCTCGGCCTTCTGTGGCCATGCCGCGTCCTGCTGCTCGACGAGGTCACCACCGATCTCGACGTCATCGCGCGCGGCGACCTGCTCGCATTCCTACGCGCGCAAGACACGACCATCCTCTACGCCACGCACATCCTCGAGGGTCTCGAAGACTGGGCCACGCACCTCGCCTACCTCCACGACGGCCGCATCGCCGTCATGTCCCCCCTCGACACACTCGACGAATTCCGCGCCCTCAAGCGCGACCACGCCACCCCCCCCCTCCTCCGCCTCGTCGACAATTGGCTCCGCCGCGACAATCCCCGGCAAAAGCAAACAGGGAGATCAGGAGATCAAGAGATCAGGAGGAGAAACAAAACATAATTGAAGATCCTCAAGTATGTTTGGTTCTCCTCCTGATCTCTTGATCTCCCTGTAAGTTTTTGATCAGGCGGGCCGGACGGCGGCCATGAAATCGTGGACGGCGAGGGTGTTGAGGACCTCGTGCTTGCGGAGCCAGCCGCGGCGGGCGGTGTGGATGCCGAAGCGGAGGTTGGCGAGGGCGGCGGTCGAGTGGGCGTCGGTGGAGATGACGAAGCGGATGCCGCGCGCGCGCGCGGCGCGAATGTGCTCGGGCGCGAGATCGAGCCGATACGGATCGCCGTTGACCTCGATCGCCGCGCGCGACTCGGCGACGGCGTCGAGCACCTCCTCGACGCGGCAGGCGAACGGATCGCGCCGCAAGATGAGCCGCCCGAGCGCGTGCCCCCAGATCTTGAACAGCGGCTGCCGCATCGCGCGCACCAGCCGCGCCGTCATCGTCGCCTCGTCCATCTTCATGCGCGAGTGGATGCTGGCGATGATGACGTCGAGCTTCTCCAGCACCGCGTCGGGATAATCGAGCGCGCCGTCCTCGAGGATGTCGCTCTCGGTGCCGCGCAACAGGCGCACCTTGACCAGCTCCTGGACGCGCGCGATCTCGTCCCACTGCTGCGCCAATCGATCGAGCGTCACGCCGCCCGCGTAATGCGCCGACGGCGAATGATCGGTGATCGTCAGATACTCCATGCCCATCGCCTCGGCCGCGCGCGCCATCTCCTCGATGGTCGCCTTGCCGTCGGAGTAGACGGTGTGGCAATGGGTCATGCCGCGAATGTCGCCGAGCGCGATCAGATCCTCGGACACGCCGCCCGCCTGCGCCGCTTCGATCTCGCCGGCGTCCTCGCGCAGCTCGGGCGCGACGTAGGACAGGCCGAGCCGTTCGTACACTTCGCGCTCGCCCCGCGCAGGATCCTGCAGCGAGGCCCCGCGCGCCTCCGCGATCGCCTCCAGCCGCGCCACGTGCGCCTTCGATCCGGTGTGCCGCACCAGCGCCGCCGCAAAGCCCGCCTCGTCGACGACGGTAAGCTCCGCAGAGATGCCGCTCGACAGCCGCACCTCGGCGCGCCGCTCGCTCTGGGCCACCACGCGCGTCACGCGCGGATAATCGATCAGCCGCTGCAGAAGCGCCGCGCCCGCCGCCGGCGTCGTCACCGCCGCCAAAAAGTCGATGTCGCTCACCGTCTCGCGCCAGCGCCGCAGCGAGCCGACGACCTCGAGCCGCGCCACGCCTTCGCCACGCGCCAGGTACGCGCCCAGCGTCTCGGCATCCTCGATCGCGTCGACCAGGCGCACGCGCTCGTCGCGCCGCTCCCAGCGCGCGATCCCGTCGGCGAGCTTGGCGACCGTCTTTTCGCCGAACCCTTTGACGCTCGCGAGCCGCCCGTCGGCGATCGCGCGCTTGAGCGCCGCCACGCCGTCGATCTCGAGCGCCGTCCACAGCTGCTGGATCTTCTTCAGGCTCAGGCCCGGCACTTCGCTCAGCTCGATCGCGCCCGGCGGCAGCTCCTTGCGCAGCTTTTCGAGCTGCTGCGATCGGCCCGTCGACCAGATCTCCGCGATCGTCGCCGCCAGCGCCGGCCCGATGCCGGTCACGCTCTGCAGCCGCCCCTCGTCGACGAGCGTGCCCAGCTCCTCGCGCAGCTCTTCGAGCGCGCGCGCGCCGGTCTCGTACGCGCGCGCACGAAACCGATTCTCACCCTTGAGCTCGAGTAGGAGGCCGATCTCGCGCAACGCGCGCGCGACGGCAGGCTTGTCGATCACATCATTAATGTAACTACTTCTTGTTCTTGTCGCTGCCGGCCTTCATCGCCGCGCGGCGATTGCGCGCCCAGCACGCTTCGTCGTGCTCTTTGCACTCGGGGTTTTCCTTGCCGTAGGAGACGGTCGCCACCTGCTGCGACGACGCGCCGAGCGACTGCAAGTACGACGCGACCGCGCGCGCGCGCCGATCGCCGAGCGCCATGTTGTACTCCTCGGTGCCGCGCTCGTCGGCGTTGCCTTGGATGGTCACGTGCAGCGAGTGCTCGGCCTTCAGGCAGCGCGCCGACCGCTCGAGCTGCGGCTTGTCCGCCGAGTCGATCTCGTCCGAGTTGAACGGGAAGTGCACGCGCACGTCGGTGCACTCCGCCAGATTGGCCGTGATGTCGACGCAGCGATTGTTGAGGCACAGCTGCTTCGGCCCGCAGTCGAGATCGCTGGCGCAACTCTTGTCGTTCGACGCCGCCGGCGTCGGAGCAGCCGCTTGCGCTGCCGGCGCGGGCTCCGCCTTGGGCGCCTCGGCCTTGGTCTCCTGCTTGTGCGCGCAGCCGCCCACCAACGCCGCCACCACCGTCAACGTGCAAAATGCCCGGCTCATCGTCGCCTCCGTTGTAGTTCCGTCGCTGCGAATGGTATATGGGACCCCAATCGATGTCCACTTCGCAGCGGATCCTCGACTCGATTCGCCGCATCGTGCGGCTTCTGCGCGAGGGATCGCACGCCTCGGAGGCGGCGGTCGGTTTGTCGGCGGCGCAGCTGTTCGTGCTGCAAAAGCTCGATCGCACGCGTCCGCTGTCGCTCAA
>DASXOU010000746.1:0-3912 GCA_036494045.1 Polyangia bacterium
TCGTGGTCCACGATCTCAACCTCGCCGCGCAGTGGTGCGATCGCGTGGCGCTGCTCGTCGCCGGCGCGCCCGCGGTCGTCGGCCGCGTCGACGAGGTGCTCACCGCCGCGCGCCTCGGTGCCGCCTTCGGCGTCGAGGTCGCCGTCGGCACGCATCCGACCACCGGCGCGCGCGTCCTCTACCCCATCCGAGGTCTTCCGTGAAACCAGCTCCGGTCTATCGCGTCGCGCTGCTGCTCTTCGGCTCGGGGTTGTGCGCGCTGGTCTATCAGATCGCCTGGCTGCGCGAGCTGCGCCTCGTGTTCGGCGCGTCGACGGCGGCGTCGGCGGCCGTGCTCGGCATCTTCATGGGCGGGCTCGGCGCCGGCGGCCTCGTGTTCGGCAAGCGCGCCGCCGCCGCCGAGCGGCCGCTGCTCCTCTACGCGCGCCTCGAAGCCGGGATCGCGCTGGCGTCGGCGCTGACGCCGGTGTTCGTCCTCGTCGCGCGCTGGCTCTACGACGCCGTCGGCGGCACGCCCACGCTCGGTCTCGGCGGCGGCACCATCGCGCGGCTCATCCTCGCCACCATCGTCCTCGGCGTGCCGACGCTGCTCATGGGCGGCACGCTCCCCGCCGCCGCGCAGGCGGTCACGCGCGCCGGCGACGTCGGCCGCCGCGATCTCGCGATCCTCTATGGCGCCAACACGCTCGGCGCCGTCGCCGGCGCGACGCTGTCGACGTTCGTTCTCCTCGAAGCGCTCGGCACGCGCCGCATGCTGCTCTCGGCGTGCGTGCTCAACCTCGTCGTCGCCGCGCTCGCAACGATCCTGGCCACGCGCATGAGCGCGCGCGCCGCCATCGACGTCGACGATCACACCATCGAGCCCGCGGCGCCGCTGCCGGCCGCGGTCTCGCCGCGCTTCGTCCTCGCCGCCGCCGCCATCGTCGGCTTCGCGTTCCTGCTCATGGAGCTGGTCTGGTATCGCATGCTCGGGCCGATCCTCGGCGGCTCGTCGTACACCTTCGGGCTCATCCTCGCGGTCGCGCTCGCCGGCATCGGCTGCGGCGGCGTCGCCTACGCGCTGGCCACCTCGAGCCGCGAGCGCGAGGCGCGCCCGGCGACGCTCACCGGCTTCGCGCTCACCTGCGCGCTCGAAGCGGCCGCGCTCGCGGTGCCGTTCGCGCTCGGCGATCGCCTCGCGGTGTGGGCCGCGACCTTGCGCCCGCTCGGCTCGGTCGGCTTCTACGGCTTCGTCGCCGGCTGGACCGCGATCACCGCGATCGTCGTCTTCCCGGCCGCGTTCGTCTCCGGCGTGCAGTTTCCCCTCTTGATCGCGCTCTACGGCCACGGCCGCGCCGACGTCGGGCGGCAAGTCGGCTACGCCTACGCGTGGAACACCGCCGGCGCGATCGCCGGCTCGCTCGCCGGCGGCTTCGGCCTCATGCCGCTTCTGTCGGCGCCCGGCTGCTGGCGCCTGGCCGCGGGCCTGCTCGCCGCGCTCGGCCTCGCCGCGGTCGCGCTCGCCGAGCGCCCGCGCGTCGTGTCGCTGGTCGCGCCCATCGTCGCTGCCGGGCTGGCGCTGGGCCTGCTCGTGCGCACCGGCCCGACGGCGGCGTGGCGCCACGGCTCGGTCGGCGTCGGCCGCGCGCCCGCGTCGGGCACGCCCAACTCGTTCGAAGAGTGGGCACGCGATCTGCGCCGCGACACGCGCTGGCAGAAGGACGGCGTCGAATCGTCGGTCGCGCTCAACGACAAATCGGCCTGGGCCTTCATCGTCAACGGCAAGGTCGACGGCAACGCGCGCTCCGACGCCTCGACGCAAGTGATGGCCGGCCTCATGGGCGCGCTCGTCCATCCCGGCGTGCAGCGCGCGCTCGTCGTCGGGCTCGGCACCGGCTCGACCGCGGGCTGGCTCGGCGCGGTGCCGACGATGGAGCGCGTCGACGTCGTCGAGCTCGAGCCGGCGATCCTCGAGGTCGCGCGGCGATGCGCAGCGGTCAACCGCGACGTCCTCGCCAATCCCAAAGTGCACGTCACCATCGGCGACGCGCGCGAAGTCGTCGGCACCACGCGCGCGCGCTACGATCTCATCTTCTCCGAGCCGTCGAATCCTTATCGCGCCGGCATCGCCAGCCTGTTCACGCGCGAGTTCTACCAGGCCGCCTCGTCGCGGCTCGGCGACGACGGCCTCTTCGTGCAGTGGCTGCAGGCCTACAACGTCGACGCGCAGACCATCCGCACCATCTACGCCACCCTGGCGGCGGTGTTCCCCGACGTCGAAACCTGGATCACCGAAGAGTCGGATCTGCTGCTCATCGCCGGCAAGCATCCGCTCGTCTACGACGTCGGCAAGCTGCGCGCGCGCATCGCCGAGGAGCCGTGGAAGACGGCGCTCTCGCGGGTCTGGCGCGCCGACGATCTCGAGGCCGTGTTCGCGCGCTACGTGGCCAACGCCGGGCTGGCCCGCGGCGTGGCCGCGCTCGAGGGCGATCGCCTCAACACCGACGACATGACGCTGGTCGAGTTCGGCTTCGCACGCGGGCTCGGCTTCCGCTCGCGCCAGTTCGAGGTCTCCGAGCTGCGCGACGCCGCCGAAGAGCGCGGTTACGCCGAGCCGGCGCTGCGTAACGGCACGCTCGACCACGCGCTCCTCGCCGAGCGATCGATCGCGATGTTCGCCGCCGACTGGCGCGCGCCGCCGGCGCCGGACGACGACGCGACCGCGCCGGCCGGCCTGCGCCATCGCGCGGCGGCGATCGAAAAATGGGAAGACGGCGCCTTCGCCGACGCCGTCGCTGAGTGGCGCGCGCAAGCTCGCGAGCCCGACGATTCGATGGCGCTGGCCGCGCTCGCCGAATCCTGGGCCGACGCCGGCGACGCGCGCGCCGAGCCGTACATCGCGCGCCTGCGCCCGGCGCACGCCGTCGAGGCCGATCTGTTCGAGGCGCGCTTGCAGCTGCGCAGCGGCCGGGTGGCCGACGCCGGCCTAGCGCTCGAGCGCGCGTTCGCCGGCGCGGCGATCGATCCGTGGCCGCAGCAGATGCTGATCCGCCGCGGCCTCGAGCTCGCCGCCGACGTCGCCGCGCGCGATCGCGTCGCCGGCGAGCGGCTGTGGCACGCGCTCGCGCAGCCGTTCGCTGTGCACCTGCAGAACGACGAGCGGCTGCGCCGGCGCGCGCAGATCGCCTGGGCCGTCGACTGGCCGCGGCTGTGCACCGAGGCGCTGGCGCCGCTCGAGCCCGACTTCCCGTTCGACGCCGAGCTGCTGTCACGGCGCGTGCGCTGCTACGAGGCGACGCACGATCGCCGCCTCGCCGTCGCCCGCCGCGACTACGCCCGCTTCGCCGCCCACGAGCCCCTGCAATTCGCGAACGGCCTGCCGCCCGCGAAGTAGCCATCGCCTAGCCGCCGCGGGTGGCGCGTACGATTGGCATCCTGGCCGCCCGCATCGCGGGCAGAAGGCCGCCCGCGAAGCCCATGATCATCGCGAACACCATCGCCGCCACCGCCACGTTCGGCGTCATCCGATAGTGAAATGTCATCTCGCTGAAGGTCTGGAAGTTCATGGTCGTGAACTTGCCGAAGTGCCCGACCACACCCGCTACCACGCACCCGACCACGCCCGACAGCGTCGACAAGATCACCGACTCGGCCACGAATGACACCAGCACCGCGCGCCGCCGAAACCCGATCGCGCGCAGCGTCCCGATCTCGCGCGTGCGCGCCGCCACCTGCGCGTACATCGAGATCATCGCCCCCAGCGTCGCGCCGAGCGAGAACACCACCGCCACGAACAGCCCGATGAAGCTGATGAACAGCGACAGGTTGTTCGACAGGTCCTGGTAGTAGCGGTCCTCGCGCTTGGGCTCGAGGTGGAGCTGCGGGTCGGCCGCCATCTCCGCCTTCATCGCGTCGAGCCGCGCCGGCGTGGTC
>DASXOU010000747.1:0-4215 GCA_036494045.1 Polyangia bacterium
CGCCGGCGGCGGCGGCCACATCGGCGCCGGCCCCGCGCTCATCATCTCCTACGTCCTCACCGCCGTCGCGTGCGGCTTCGCGGCGCTCTGCTACGCGGAGCTGGCGTCGATGATCCCGATCGCCGGCAGCGCATATACATACGCTTACGTAACGCTCGGCGAATTCTTGGCCTGGATCATCGGCTGGGATCTGATCCTCGAATACGCGGTCGGCAACGTCGCCGTCGCGGTCTCGTGGTCGGGCTACTTCAAGTCGTTCATCGAAGGCTTCGGCGTGCATATGCCGGCGTGGCTCGTCTCCACGATCAACCAGGCCCAGGCCAATCCGCAGATCTTCCACGACGCGCCGCACCTGTTCGGGATTCCCATCGTCTTCAACCTGCCGGCGGCGGCGATCGTCGCTTGCATCACGGTGCTGCTCGTCATCGGCGTCAAGGAGTCCTCCCGGGTCAACGCCGTCATCGTCGCGCTCAAGATCGTGCTCGTCCTGGCGTTCATCGCCATCGGCTCGTTCTGGGTGGCGCCGGCGAATTGGCGGCCGTTCGCGCCCAACGGCTTTCACGGCATCATGGCGGGCGCGTCGATCATCTTCTTCTCGTACATCGGCTTCGACGCCATCTCGACGACGGCCGAGGAGGCGAAGAATCCGCAGCGCGATCTGCCGATCGGGATGATCGCGTCGCTCGTCATCTGCACCGTGCTCTACGTCGCCGTGACGGCGGTGCTCACGGGCATGGTGCCGTCGAGCCAGCTCGGCGTCGCCGATCCGCTGGCGCTGGCGCTGCAGAAGACGGGCATGACCAAGCTCGCCGGCGTCTTCTCGTTCGGCGCGGTCATCGCCATGACCGCGGTGCTGCTGGTCTTCCAGCTCGGTCAGCCGCGCATCTTCATGTCGATGGCGCGCGACGGCTTGCTGCCGAAGTTCGCGGCCAAGATCCATCCGCGCTTTCGCACGCCGCACGTCACCACCATCATTACCGGCGTCGCCGTCGCTGTGCCGGCGATGTTCGTCGACATCAACGACGCGCTCGAGTTCACCAACATCGGCACGCTGTTCGCGTTCGCGCTGGTGTCGGCGGGCGTGGTCGTCTTGCGCTACACGGATCCCGATCGGCCGCGGCCGTTCCGCTGCCCCGGCGCGCCGGTGGTGCCGATCCTCTCGATCATTTCGTGCGTCGCGCTCATGGTGCCGCTGCCGCGCATCACCTGGTTCCGCTTCGTCGGCTGGCTCGCCATCGGCCTCGTCATCTACTTCGCGTACAGCATGCGGCGCAGCCGATTGGCGCGCGCCTAAGGGGAAAGTGGAGAAGCATGTCGAACCTGTGGAAACGAAAGTCGCTGGCCAAGCTCGTCGCCGGTGAAGGCGACGAAGGCCACGCGCTCAAAAAGACGCTCGGCCCGTGGAACCTGGTCGCGCTCGGCATCGGCGCCATCATCGGCGCCGGCCTGTTCGTGCGCACCGCCGCGGCCGCGGCCAACAACGCCGGCCCGTCGGTGACGCTGGGCTTCGTCGTCGCCGCGGTCGGCTGCGCGTTCGCCGGGCTGTGTTACGCCGAGTTCGCGTCGATGATTCCGATCGCCGGCAGCGCGTACACCTATTCATACGCGACGCTCGGCGAATTGGTCGCGTGGATCATCGGCTGGGATCTGGTGCTCGAGTACGGCATCGGCGCCGCCACCGTCGGCATCGCCTGGTCGGAGTACCTGAACAAGCTGCTCGATTTTCTGCCCGGGCATCATCACGTCCCGTACGAGTGGTCGCATTCGCCGTTCGAGTCGATCCACGACGGCTTCGGCCACGTGGTCGCGCACGGCATCATGAACATTCCGGCGCTGTTCATCGTGCTCGCGCTGTCGCTCCTCCTCATCCGCGGCATGAAGGAGTCGGCGTTCGTCAACGGGATCATCGTCATCACCAAGGTCACCATCGTCATCCTCATCATCGTCCTCGGCTGGAGCTTCATCGACCCGGCCAACCACACGCCGTACATCCCCGCGCCGTCGACCAGCGTCGACGCGATGGGCGTCTCGCACCATTACGGCGGGCTCCTCGGCATTCTCGGCGCCGCCGGCGTCGTCTTCTTCGCGTTCATCGGCTTCGACGCGGTCTCGACGGCGGCGCAGGAGACGGTCAATCCCAAGCGCGACATGCCCATCGGCATCCTGGGCTCGCTGGTCGTCTGCACCGTGCTCTACATCTTGTTCGCGCACGTCCTGACCGGCATCGCCAGCGTCGAGGATTTCCGCACCAGCGGCCGCGAAGCGTCGGTCGCCTACGCGATCACCAAGCACATGCCGGGCTACGGCTGGCTGGCCAAGCTGGTCACCGTCGCCATCTTGTTCGGCTTCACGTCGGTGATCCTGGTGATGCTGATGGGGCAGTCGCGCGTGTTCTTCACGATGTCGCGCGACGGCCTCGTGCCCAAGGTGTTCTCCGACGTGCATCCGAAGTACCGCACGCCGTGGAAGTCGAACCTCCTCTTCTTCGTCTTCGTCGGGCTGTTCGCCGCGTTCGTGCCCGAGGACATCGTCGGCGACATGACGTCGATCGGCACCTTGTTCGCGTTCGTGCTGGTGTGCATCGGCGTGTGGGTCCTGCGCGTGCGCGATCCGAACGCGCCGCGGCAGTTCAAGACGCCGCTGGTGCCGCTCGTGCCCATCCTCGGCATCGTCGTCAACTCGGCGATGATCTTCGGGCTCGGCTGGCCCAACTGGACGCGGCTCGGCGTGTGGCTGGTGATCGGCCTCGTCATCTACTTCGCCTACGGGCGCCATCACTCCAAGCTCGCCGCCGACGGGTAGCATGCGGAGATTGGCCGTTTACACCGCGCTCTTGTGCGCGGCCAATCTCGGGCTCTTGTTGGTGCGCGCGGGCGCGGCGACGCACGCGGGCGGCGGCAAGCGGCTGCGCGCCGGCGTCGTATTCGACGTCGGCGGGCGTGGCGACAAGTCCTTCAACGACTCGGCGTGGCGCGGGCTCGATCGCGCGGTGCGCGAGCTCGGCGTCGACGCCGAATACATCGAGCCGGGCGAGGGGAGCGATCGCGAGAGCGGGATTCGCCTTCTGACCGCCGAAGGATTCGATCTCGTCATCGGCGTCGGCTTCATCTTCAGCGACGACCTGTATAACATCGCGCGCGAATATCCGAAGACGCACTTCGCGTGCATCGACTACGCGAAGTTCGACGCGCACGGCTTCGTGGTGCCGCCGCCGAACATGGTGGCGCTCAAGTTTCGCGAAGAGGAGGGCTCGTTCCTCGTCGGCGCGCTGGCGGCGCTGGTGTCGAAGACGGGCGCGGTCGGCTTCGTCGGCGGCATGGACATCCCGCTCATCCACAAGTTCGAGGCCGGCTATCGCGCGGGGGCGCGCTACATCCATCCCGACGAGGCGGTGCTGGTCGGCTACGCGGGCGTGACCGGCGACGCGTTCAAGAACCCGGCCAAGGGCAAGGAGCTCGCGCTCGCCGAATACGCGGCCGGCGCCGACATCGTGTTTCACGCGGCGGGGACGACGGGGCTCGGCGTGTTCGAGGCGGCGCGCGAGACCGGGCGCTATGCGATCGGCGTCGACGCCGATCAGTGGGACGAGGCGCCCGGGCGCGTCTTGACGAGCATGACCAAGGTCGTCGACACCGCGGTGTTCGAGACGGTGCGGCGCGCGCAAGAGGGGAAGTGGAAGGGGGGCGTCTTGCAGCTCGGGCTCGCCGAGGGCGGCGTCGACTACGTGTACGACGAGCGCAACCGCGCGCTCATCGGCGACGCGGTGCACGCGCGCGTGGAACAGATCCGTCGCGACATCATCGCCAAGAAGATCGTGGTGCCGGCCCAATGACGAATGTGGCGAGCGGCGCGCCGCCGGCCGAAGCCATCGGCTGCTCGCACGTCTGGACGCGGTTCGGCGCGGTCGTCGCCAATCGCGACGTGTCGCTGTCGGTGATGCGCGGCGAGGTGCACGCGGTCATCGGCGAGAACGGCGCCGGCAAGTCGACGCTGATGCGCGCGCTCTACGGCATGCATCCGCCCGACGAGGGCGAGGTGCGCATCGGCGGCGAGCTGATCGCGCGGCCGTCGGTGGAGGCGGCGATCGCGCGCAAGGTCGGCATGGTGCATCAGCACTTCATGCTGGTGCCGACCTTGACTGCGGCGGAGAACGTCGTGCTCGGTCGCGAGCCGCGCACGCGATTCGGCTTGCTCGACGGCAAACGGGCGGCGCGC
>DASXOU010000748.1:0-8074 GCA_036494045.1 Polyangia bacterium
CATCCCGAGCCACGAGCCGGCCGAGAGCGCCGGCTCCGGCGGCGGCACGCCGGTCTACGATCTCGGGCGCGCGTGGCCGGCCGATCCGACCACCGACGGCGGCACGCCGGTGAGCTTCAGCGACATCCAGACCCAGCTCGACACGATGGGCTGCACGACGTCGGCGTGCCACGGCGGCACGCAGGTGCCGGTGCTGATGCCCAAGCCCGCCGCGTCGCTGGCGCGGCTCAACTACTACGACCTCCTCAGCGGCTGCGCCAACGGGATGCCCGATCCGTCGGATTGCGTCGACCCGATCGGCGTCGACGACTCGCTGCTCCTGGCCAAGACCTGCGCCGCCAGCGGCGTGACCCACGCCGGCGGCTTCGCGTTCCAGGACGCCAACGACCCGATGTATCAGCTCTGGCGCGGCTGGATCGCCGCCGGCGCTCCATATTAGGCCCTAAAGTTACGGCTGCGGCGGCCGATGAGTGGGGTATGCGCGCTCTTACCCCCCTCCAGACCGACGCCGAAAACGGCGCGCTGTTTCCGTCGGCGCGCCAACCGCGTGGCGACCGCCGCGTCGAGGTCTCGGCGATCAGCCGCGCCCGCACGCCGCACGGTGAGCGCACGATTCGCATCGCCGGGCTGTCGTCGCGCACGGCGCTCCTCTTGTCGGCGGAGCCGCTCGGCTGGGCCGGTCAGTGCATCGACGTCGACGTGCCGGTGCTCGGCGGGCGCGATCTGACGGTGATGGCGGGCGTGGCGCGCACCGAGCGGTTTCGCGACGGGCACGCCACCACCGTCGAGTTCCTGGTCATCGATACCGAGATGCGGCTGGCGCTCAACGACCTCTTGGCGCTTCTGCTCGGCGCCGAATCGCAGGCCGGCGCGTCCGAGCCACGCTGCGTGTACGACGTCGCCGTCGCCTACGGGCCGATGGCCCAGCGGCGCGCGCACCTGCAGGAGATTTCGCTTTCGGGGCTGTCGCTGCGCATCGCCGAGCGGCTGGCGCACGACTTCGTGATCGAGGTGACCGTGCCGACCTTGCGCGGCAAGCTCTTGTCGCTGCACGGCCGCGTGACCGGCCAGCGGCTCTCGGCCGAGGGCGGCTATGTCACCACCCTCGACTTCGAGCCGCTGGACGGGCCGCGACGCGCGACGCTCGGCGAGCTCATCGCCGACCTCATGTGCCGCTGATCGCCACCAGCGCTGGTTCTTCCGTCGGCCGCGTGGCCTCGGCCGCGTCGCGCCACTTGCCACGTTGCAGCCGGTGCCACAACACGAGCGCGCCGATGATGCACTCGCCGCACAGGCCGAGCCATCCGCCGAACGCGCCCAGGCCCGCGCGCCAGCCGAGGAGCCACGCCAAGGGCGGCGTCATCAGCCACGCCGTCACCACGCCGACCACCGCCGCGAAGCGCACGTCGCCGACTCCGCGCAAGATGCAGCGCGCGGCGATGTTGGCGCCGTCGAACGTCTGGAAGACGGCGGCGACGTAGAGCAGGCGCACCGCGTAGGCCGCCAGCGTCGGATCGCTCGTGAAGCCGGACGCGATCATCCGACCGCACGCGACGAACACGAACGAGCAGGCGAGCGTGTACGCCCCGCCGACGCGCAGGCACAGATGCGCCACCGGCAACACCAGCTCCTGCCGGCGCGCGCCCACCGCCTGGCCCGCGAGCACCGACGCCGCTTCCGACACGGCGTATGCGGGCAAGAAGGAGAACTGACACACCTGCAAGGCGATCTGGTGCGCCGCCATCTGCGTCTCCGACAGCGACGAGATCAGCGCGGCGAGCAGCACGAACGAGCCGACCTCGAGCATGAACTGCAGCGCCGTCGGCAAGCCGATGCGCCACAGCTCGACGAAGTGCACGCGCGTGGCACCGGCCGCGCGCCAACCACGCACGCGTCCCATCCACCACAAGACGCCGGATTCGACGCCTTGCGCGATCACCGTCGCCGACGCGGCGCCGGCCACGCCCCACTTCAGGCGGTAGACGAACGTCGTCGCCAGCGCGATGTTGACCGCGTTGCCGACGATGGTCGCCACCATCGGCGAGCGCGCGTCGCCTTCGCCGTAGCGCGTTTCGCGCAGCGCCACGCCGACGAGCGCCAGCGGCGCCGCCAGATTGCGGATCCAGAAGTAGAGCTGCGTCGCCTCGCCGGCGGCGCGCGTCGCCGACACGTGCAGCATGAGCGGCGCGATGAGCTGGCCGGCCACGATCGTGGCCGCGCCGAGGACCAACGCCGCCTGCAGCGCCGCCGAGCGATACGCCTGCACGAGGTCGCCGCGCCCGGCGCCGACCGCTTGCGACACCAGCGTCTTGATGCCGCGGATCATGCCGAACGAAAAGCAGAGGACCGCGAAGGCCGCGGTTCCGCCCATGCCGACGCCGGCGAGCGACGCCGGGCCGAGGTGTCCGACCAGGAGCGTGTCGACCAGCGTCATGATGCTGTACGACAGCGTCGAGACCGTGATCGGCCACGCCAGGCGCAACAGCTCCGGTAGCTTCCGTGTTTCCCACTCCAGCTTCTTTGGTTCCGTGTCCATTTCCGCACCCAGTGACTGCGAGCCGTGAAGACAAAAAAAAAACCGCGGGATCCTTTCGGAGCCCGCGGCGGGTTGCGAGGAGACTATCGAGAAGCTAGCTGGTCCCGATTCCTCCGCGCGAATCCGCCGCGCGCTTGTCGCCGAAGATGCAAACGGCGAGCGATCGCGTCGTTTGCGGATCCGGCATCACGAGAATGTAGAGGCTCGGTTTCATCGGTTTCTCGTCGGTGAATCAAGAATACGCGCGGACCTCGTCGGCGTCAACGATTTCAGTGAATGAATGTGCGACCGATCGCGTTTCATAGCGTCAGAAGGATATGGGCGCACCATTAATGTCCTTGGTAATGATAGCGGGGCTCGCGCTCGATCTCCTCGCCGCCGGTCCGGGACCGACCTGCATCCGCCAGAACGACCGGCTAGTTTGCGGATATCACTGCACGTCGAACATGAACGTGGCCGCCTGCGCGCAGACGCCCGACGGCATGTGCGCTTCGACACCGAGCCAGGTGGTCTGCTGGGATCCGCCGCCCGACGTGCGCTGGCTCATGTCGACGCGCGACGATCTTCCGCAGCCGAAGTGCGTCACCAGCTTGAACGGCGCGGCCTGCGGCTACGACTGCGAACAGACCGGCGACCGCGTCGCCTGCGCCGACACGCCGATGGGGAAATGCGCGACCCGCTTCGGCGCGCTGCGCTGCTTCGATCCGGCGCCCGAGGTTCGCTGGGCGATGGAGGCGCAAGGCAACCTGCAGCAGGCGACCTGCGAGCGCACGCTCGACAAGGTCGCGTGTGGCTACGCGTGCGTGTCGACGCTCAAGCGGGTCAAATGCGCGCAGACGCCGTGGGGCTCGTGCACGTCGAGCTTCGACGCGGTGGCCTGCTTCGATCCGCAGCTGGTGGCGCCGCCGCCGATGATGTCGGTCAACGCGCCGCAGGTCATCTCCAACTAATTCTCTGTGCCGCTGGAGCGGGTTCCTCGTACAGTCGTACGTAGGAGGTTGCTCGCTTCATGCCAGTTGTCGCAGTCGTCACACTCGTCGTCCTCGTCAATGTCACGTTCTTCTTCGCCGGCGGCAGCCTCTTTCACGTGCTCGTGCATCGCGGGTCGTGCGCGGCAGTGGCGCGGCGTCGACATCAGCCCGATCGCCGTCAGACGCGCGCGATGATCCGCGGCAAGCTGCCGCTCGTATTTTTCAACGGCGTGCTGCTCAACGCCATCGTCGGCGCCGGCATCGCGCTGTCGCCGGGGCGCTTCGGCGCGGCCTACTGGCATTCGTCGCGATACGGCCTCGTCGCGGCGCTGATCTCGACGGCGGCGCTATTTCCCTACTATCACTTCGCGCTCTTCTATTTTCATCGCGCGATGCATCGGCCGTGGCTGTTTCGCGCGTTTCACAACGTGCACCATCGTTTCAAGGCGCCCATGTTCCTCGACGCGCTCTACGAGCATCCGCTCGAGGCGGCGTACGGTGGCCTCGTGCTGATCGCGCCGCTCTTCGTCTTACCGGTGAGCCTGTACGGCTATCTGATGTTCTTCGCCGTCGTCGGCGTGCACGAGATCATCGACCACTCGGGCATCGACATCGATCTGCCGCTGCTCTCGCGCTCGTTGCATCACGACGAGCATCATCGCCGCTCGAACTGCTACTACGGCCAGCTCTTGCCGCTGCTCGATCGCGCGCACGGCTCGGTGCGCGGCGACTGCGGAATCGGTCAGCCGCGGCGGCTGAAGTCGACGATCTGAAGCGGGCGCGTGGTCTCGGTGGTGACGTCTTCCATGTGACGTCCTTCGTCGACCTGCGAGCAGCTCAGCATGAACGGGATGATCGCGGCCTGATCGGCGGGCGGCATCGCCCACACCGCGGCGAGACCGCGCAGCTCGAACGGCAGGCTCTCGCCCGTCGAGATGCGCATGCTGCCGGCGAGCGTGTCGGCGTCGACGCGCCAGAGCGTGAAGAAGCGCGACGAGATCTGTCCGTGCAGCCCGTCGGCGCCCATCGAAAAATCGATCACCTTGGTCGAGCGATCGTGGGCGACGAAGTTGGTGCCGAAGTCGTCGCCGATCGAGCCTTCCATGTGGCGGTGGCCGTCGCGATCGGTCACTTGGATGTGCGCGGGCAGCTGGATGTTCTCGTGGCCGACCGATTGATACTGCGGCTGCACGAAGCCGGTGATGCGCAGCTCGCCGCCGTGATACTCCGACTCGTAGGTGAACTCGGCGCCGCAGGCGTAGCCGGCGACGCGCCCGCCGTAGGAGTAGAGCCCGCTCGAGGCGCCGCGCTGCTCGGGATAGGCGAGGTGGTGCTTGATGCCGTAGTAGTAGCCGTCGCTATAGCCGAGCGTCGGGCGCGCGATGCGCTGGCCGTTGACCACCGCGGTGGTCGGCGCACAGCCGGTGGTGGCGAAGACGAAGGCGATGACGACAAAGCCGCGCATGATGCACCTCGCCCGCTGATTCTACACGATCAGCGCGCGTAGACGGGCAGGGCGATACGCACGATGGTGCCGCGGCCGTCCGGCGGCTCGTCGACGGAGATGCTGCCGCCGAGCGAGGTCACGATGCCGTGGCACACCGACAGGCCGAGGCCGGTGCCGCCGCCGATGCCTTTGGTGCTGAAGAAGGGGTCGAAGATGCGGCCGCGCACGTCGGCGGGGATGCCCACGCCGGAGTCGCGCACGGTGACGATCACCTGATCGCCCTCGAGCGCGGTGCGCACGCGCACCTCGTTCTCTTCGGGCGTGCCGACGACGATCGCCTGCGCCGCGTTGACCAGGATGTTCACGAACACCTGGCACAGCCGCGTGGCGTTGCCGTCGACGGGCGGCAGCGGCGCGTGCTCCTGCACGACGCGCGCGCGCGCCTTGACCATGTTGCCCGCCATGCGCTCGGCCGCTTGCAAGACGGCGCCGAGATCGACGGGGCCGCGCTCGCCCGAGTCGCCGCGGGCGAACAGGCGCAGGTCGCGCACGATCAGCCGCACGCGCTCGGCGCCTTCGCGCGCGTCGTCGAGCGCGGCCAGGATCTCGTCGGGCGCCATGCGCGTCGACAGCGTGGTCGCGTCGGCAGCGGGGGGCGCCAGCTCTTCGCGGAGGAGCTCGAGGTTCGCCGTGACGCAGGCGAGCGGATTGTTGATCTCGTGGGCCACGCCCGAGGCCAGCGTGCCGACGGCAGCCATGCGGTCGGCCATCTGCAGCCGCTCGCGCAGCGCGCGCTCTTCGGTGACGTCGCGCCAGGTGGTCATGAACGCCGGCTCGCCGTCGAAGTGGATCGGCTGCGGCGCGGACGCCTCGATGGTGCCGACGCGCCCGTCGGGGCGATCGTAGCGGAACTCGAAGGGCGGCACCGATTCGCCGCGCTCGGTGGCGCGCAGCTTCTCGGTAAAGAGCGTGCGATACTCGGCGCGCGCCAGCTCGACCACGCGCCGTCCCGCCAGCGTCGACGGCTCGACGCCAAACGACGCGGCGACGGCGCGGTTGACGAACACGATGACGTCGCCCTGGCGTACGACAATCCCGATCGGCAGCCGATCGATCGCGTGGCGCAGCTCGGCCTCGTTCTGCCCGAGCACCGAACCATCGTTACGTGAGCTCGGGCTCATCGGCTCCCATCGAAGTTAGCACAACGCACACGCTGTCAGACACGATCACGGCAGGATCGGCGCCTTCAGCTCGGGCGCTGGTCGGGCGATCAGATAACCTTGCAAGAGGTCGAGCCCGATGGCGACGAGCGCGTCGCGCTCGGCCGGCGTCTCGACGCCCTCGGCGATGATCTCGCAGCCGAGCGCGCGGCACAGCTGCATCGTGGAGGCGACGATCTTCTGCTGCGCCAGCGAGGCGTCGATGCCACGCACGAGCGACATGTCGAGCTTGACGAAGTCGGGCGACACTCGCGCCAGCGACGTGAGGCCGGCGTAGCCTTCGCCGAGATCGTCGATGGCCACGCGATAGCCGAGGCCACGCAACAGGCTCAAGCGATTCGCCAGCTCGGGGATGGCGTCGAGCCCCGCGCGCTCGGTCACCTCGAGCACGACGCGACGCGCGTGGCGCGACAGCGGCGCCTCCGGATCGTAGAGCTGCTCGTCGAGGAGATCGACCGGATGCAGGTTCACGAACAGCCGCGAGATCGAAGTCGCCGCCGTCGCCGCCACGCAGTCGCGCACGCGCCGGCCGAGCTCGGGCAGACGATCGAGCCGCTGCGCCAGCTCGAGCAGAACGCCCGGGTTCGGCACCGACGGCTCTTTGGTGCGCATGAGCGCCTCGTAGGCGTAGACCTCGCGCCGGCCGTAGCGGACGATCGGCTGGTAGACCATGAACAGCGACTCGAGCGCGCGCTCGAGCGATTCGGCCATGGCGGCGTCGTCGTGGGCGCGGCGATCGTGACGGCCGGTGTCGTCGCGCTGGCGCATGCGGATGGCGTCGCAGGCGGCTTTCTGCAGATCGGGCGAGTCGATGGGCTTGACGAGGTAGCGCAGCGCGCCGGCGGCGACGGCGTCGATGGCCGTCTCCAGCGTCGGCGCGCCGGTCATGAGCACCACGGGCAGGCCGGGATCGCGGCGGCGCAGGTCGGCGAGCACCTCGAGGCCGCCGGCGCCGGGCAGGCCGAGATCGACGAACGCGCAGTCGAAGCGGCGCTTGCCGAGCTGCGCGGCGGCTTCGTTGCCGTCGCCGGCCTGCGCGACCTCGTGGCCGGCGCGCATGAGCACGCGGCTGAACGCGCGCAGGAGCAGCGGCTCGTCGTCGACGACGAGGATGGTTCCACGCAGCGCGGGCGCCGGCTCCGAAGTCGTCGATTTGGTCATGGGCGCGCTCACGTCTCGATCTCGGGTTCGGCGGCTTCCCAGTAGATGGGCTCGCGCAGCTCGGCGAAGCGCAGAAGCGAGCGCAAGGCGTCCATCGGCAGCGCGTCCCACTCGATGCCGACGCCCGCCGGCAATCCCGGCGACGCCTGCTGCGGCTCGCGCACCCAGCGCACCACGCCCGAGAGCTCGAGGCGCGTGGCGTCGGGCAGGGTCACGATCACCTCGACGTCGGCGCCGATGGGCGGCGTATCGACGGTGGCGACGAAGATTCCGCCGGCCGACACGTCGTACGACAGCCCGGCATAGAGGCAGTCTTCGCTCTCGACGTCGACAGCCGCGTGCAAGGCCCAGCGGGGAAAGATACGGCGTCCGCGGCCGCTCACGCTGCCACCTGGGCCACTTCGCCGGCGACGGCGGGGCGCGACGCCGTCTTCTTCTTGCGCGGCAGGATCACGATGCCGAACTTGTTGCGCAGCTTGGCGATGGCGGCGGTCACGATCTGGCTTATGCGCGACTCGGTCACGCCGAGCTCGAGGCCGACCGTCTTCATCGGCACGTCGTCGAAGAAGTGGCGCACCAGCACCTGGCGCTCGCGCTCGCCGAGCGTCGCCAGCGCCGCGCGCAGCTCGACGCGCAGCTCTTCCTGCTGCAGCACCTCGCCGGCGTCGGCGGCGGCCTCGTCGACGGCGCTGTCGATCTCGTCGTCGCTCGTGAAGATGCGCGGCGCGGTCGGCTCGTC
>DASXOU010000749.1:0-2355 GCA_036494045.1 Polyangia bacterium
TCAGAAGCGGCGTGCGCATCGGCGTCGACGTGCAGCTCGCCGAGCTCGAGCGGCAGTTCGACGCGCTGTTCGTCGGCGTCGGGCTCGGCAAGGTGGGGCGGCTCGGCATCGAGGGCGAGGAGCTCGAGGGCGTCACCGAAGCGATCGCCTTCATCGAAGAGCTCAAGCTCGAGCGCTCGTCGGTGCGCGTCGGCAAGCGCGTCGTCGTCATCGGCGGCGGCAATACGTCGATCGATTGCGTGACCCAGGCCAGGGCGCTCGGCGCCGACGAGGTCACGCTCGTCTATCGCCGCTCGGCCGAGGAGATGCCGGCGTATGCGCACGAGGTGCAGCTCGCGCGCGAATATGGCTGCCGCTTCGTGTATCAGGCGGCGCCGGTGCGCGTCGTCGGCAAGGTGCACGTCGAGGGCATCGAGCTGCAGAAGATGCGGCTGGGCGCGCCGGACGCGTCGGGGCGGCGCAAGCCGGAGCCGACGGGCGAAGTGGTGACGCTGGCGTGCGACATGGTGATCGCGGCGACGGGGCAGGAGAAGCATCTCGAGCTGCTCGAGCGGCTGCCGAGCGTGAAGCTCGATCGCGGGCGCGTCGTCGTCGACGAGCGCACGATGCAGACGTCGAACCCGCGCTACTTCGCCGGCGGCGACTGCGTGTCGGGCGGCCAGGAAGTCGTCAATGCCGTCGCCGAAGGCAAGCGCGCGGCGGCGGGGATCGCGAGCTTCATCGAGCGATCGCTCGGCGCACGTCAGGAGGTGGCTCGTGGCTGATCTGAAGGTGAATCTCGCGGGCATTCAGAGCCCGAATCCGTTTTGGCTCGCGTCGGCGCCGCCGACGAACACGGGCGATCAGATCATGCGCGCGTTCGACGCCGGGTGGGGTGGGGCGGTGTGGAAGACGCTCGGCGAGCCGATCGTCAACGTGTCGTCGCGCTACTCGACGGTGGATCTGAACGGGCAGCGTGTGATGGGGCTGAACAACATCGAGCTCATCACCGATCGCCCGCTAGCGGTGAACCTGCGCGAGGTCGCCGAGGTCAAAAAGCGCTATCCGAAGAACGCGGTCGTCGTGTCGCTGATGGTCGAGTCCAAGCGCGAGAAGTGGCACGAGATCGTCAAGGCCGCCGAAGGCGCGGGCGCCGACGGGCTCGAGCTCAACTTCGGCTGTCCGCACGGCATGAGTGAGCGCGGCATGGGCTCCGCGGTCGGGCAGGTGCCGGATTACGCGTGTCAGATTACGACGTGGGTCAAGGAGGTCGCCAAGACTCCGGTGATCGTCAAGCTCACGCCCAACGTCACCGACGTCGTGTATCCGGCGCGCGCGGCGAAGAAGGGTGGCGCCGACGCGGTGTCGCTGATCAACACGATCAACTCGATCACGGGCGTCGACCTCGACACCTTCACACCGCGGCCGGACGTCGGCGGGCGCTCGGCGCACGGCGGATATTGCGGGCCGGCGGTCAAGCCGATCGCGCTCAACATGGTGTCGTCGGTGGCCAAGGACGGCGACGTGCGGCTGCCGATCTCGGGCATCGGCGGAATCTCCAACTGGCGCGACGCCGCCGAGTTCCTGCTGCTCGGATGCACGACCGTGCAAGTGTGTACGGCGGTGATGCATTACGGCTTCCGCATCGTCGAGGACATGATCGACGGGCTGTCGAACTATCTCGACGACAAGGGCTTCCGCAGCGTCAACGAGATCATCGGGCGCTCGCTGCCGTCGGTGTCGAAGTGGGAGGAGCTCGATCTCAACTACAAGATCGTGGCGCGCATCGATCAGCAAAAGTGCGTCGGCTGCGGGCTGTGCTACGCCGCGTGCACCGACGGCGCGCACCAATCGATCGCGGCGCGCCCCGAGCACGGGCGCACGCACTGCGAGATCGTCGAGTCGACCTGCGTCGGCTGCAACCTGTGCTCGCTGGTCTGCCCCGTCGACAATTGCATCTCGATGGTGCGCGTCGACACCGGGCGGCCGCCGCTGACGTGGAAGCAGTATCAAGAGGATCCGAGCGCGCACAAGCATCTCGGCCCGTACAACAATCACTAGGTCACCGAGGATAAACATGCACGAGCTCATCAAGAACTTCATCGACGGCGAGTGGGTTGGCGCCGGCAAGACGATCAAGAACATCAATCCGGCGACGGGCGAGTCGATCGGCGACGTCGTCGCGTCGGGCAAGGCGGAGACGGAGTCGGCGATCGCGGCGGCCAAGCGCGCCTTCCCGGCGTGGCGGCGCGTGCCGGCGCCGCGTCGCGGAGACATCCTGGTGCGCGCGGCCGTCGAGATGGCGCGGCGCAAGGACGAGCTGGCGCGCGCGCTCACGCTCGAGGAAGGCAAGACACTCGGCGAGGCGTCGGGCGA
>DASXOU010000750.1:0-2266 GCA_036494045.1 Polyangia bacterium
AGCTCGTCACGATCCATGGCTCAGTCTCCGCGTCGCTTCCACGTCCTTCCGAATCTGCGCCACCAACGCCTCCTTGGACGCGAAACGCTCCTCGTCGCGCAGCCGCGCCACGAAGCCGACGCGCAGCCGCTCCCCGTACAAGTCCTCGTCGCAGTCGAGGAGGTGCGCCTCCACGCGCGCCGACTGGCCGTCGACGAACGTGGGGTTGGTGCCGACGTTGATCGCCGCCGCCCAGCGCTTGCCGTCGCCGAGACGCTGGGCCCAGCCGGCGTAGACGCCGAGCTTGGGCACGAGCTCGGTGGCCGTGCGCAGGTTCGCCGTGGGCACGCCGATGGTGCGGCCGCGCCCGTCGCCGCGCACGACCTCGCCCTCGACCTCGGGCGCGCGGCCGAGCAAGAGCGCCGCGCCGTCGACGCGCCCTTCGAGCACGAACTCGCGCACCTTGGTCGACGAGCAGACGATGTCCTCGACGCTGACCGGCGCGATCACGGTGACGCCGAAGCCGCGCCGCGTGCCGAGCTCGGTGAGGAGCGAGACCGTGCCCGAACGCTTGGCGCCGAACGTGAAATCGTAGCCGACGACGACGTGACGCGCGCCCAGGCCGTCGACCAGCACCTCGCCGACGAACGCCTCGGCCGAGCGCGCGGCGAAGGCGCGATCGAACGGTTCGACGACGGTGGCGTCGATGCCGGCCTCGGCGATGAGCTCGAGCTTGCGCCCAAGCGTGGTGATGAGCGGCGGCGCGTACGCGGGCGCCAGCACCTTCGCCGGATGCGGATCGAAGGTCAGCACGACCGATTCTCCGTCGAGCCCCGCGGCCAGGCCGCGAGCCTGTTGAAAGATGTGCGCATGACCGCGGTGCACTCCGTCGAAATTCCCGATCGCCACCACCGCGTTGCGGAGGCGACGGGAGAGGGCTGTATGGCCGCGGAAGGTGTCCATGTTGGTGGCCGCGGCTCCATGGAGATGGGGCGCAGGGGCGCGGCGTCAAGCGCGCTTCGTCGTAACGTGTGCACAATCCGCTGTCAATCGAGCGAGTGCGGCAATGTTTGCGCGGCTTCGGTCGCGGGCCTACGATGACGCCAGTGCGCCTCTCGCTCGGGGCCGTCGTCTTCGTCGCCGCATTCGCGTTGTTCGCGGCGTGCGCGGCGCCCGGCCTCTATTTGCGCGACGCGGGCGAGCTGTCGACGGCGGCGTTCACGCTCGGCATCGCGCATCCGACCGGCTTTGCGCTGTGGTGCCTGGGCGCCAAGGCGGCGACGCTCGTTCCCGTCGGCGAGGTCGCGACGCGCGTGACCTTTTTCTCGGCGCTCGGCGGCGCGACGGCGGCGTGGCTCGCCTATCGCGCCGTGCGCGCGCTCGGCGGCGGCGACGACGACGGCGCGGCCGCAGCGGCGGCGGGCGTCGGGGCCGCGGCGCTGGCGTGCGCCGGCGTCACGTTCTTCCGCGCCGCGACGGTGCCCGGGGTCTACGCGCCGGCGGCGGCGGCGCTGGTCTTCGCCGTGTTGCTGCTGGTGCGCGCGGCCGGCGGCGATCGTCGTGCCGGCATCGCGCTCGCGCTGGTCGGCGGGCTGTCGTTTGGCCTGCACGCGCAGCTGCGCCTGCTCGTCGGGCCGGCGGCGATCGTGGTCGCGCTGTGGCGCCTCAGGCGCGGCGATCGCTGGCCGCTCGTCGCCACCACGGCGCTGGCGCTGGGCGCAGCGATCGTCGCCTATCTGCCGCTGCGCGCGGCGCGCGCGCCGGCGGCGAACTGGAGCGATCCGCGCACGCTCGGCGGCGTGATGGCGCAGCTGTCGGCGGCGCGCATCCGCCACGCGTTCACCGGCGAGATGTTTCATCGCGTCGGCGCGCACCTCGGCTCGTTCGCGCGGCTCAACGAGGCGCAGCTGGGCCTGCCCGCGCTTCTGTGCGCGCTCGGCGGCCTCGTGTGGCTGTGCGTGACGCCGCGCCATCGCGCGCTCGGCGTCGTGCTCCTGCTCGTGCTCGTCGGTGACGCGACCTACTCGGCGGCGATCAACCCGATGGCGCTCGACGATCTGCAGGACGGCCATCCGACCGCGCTCGTCGTCGCCGTCGGTGCCGGCGCCGGCGTAGTCGTCGACGCTGAGGCCGGTGGAGCGGACGTTGACGCTGATGGCGCTGTCGCCTTGGATGGTGTCGTCGCCGAGCTCGCCGAAAATCATGTCGTCGCCTGCGCCCCCTGCGATGTTGTCGGCGCCTGAGGTGTTGGGGACCGGGTTATTGGAGTGATCGAAGAGGGCGATCA
>DASXOU010000751.1:0-2755 GCA_036494045.1 Polyangia bacterium
CGTCGAAATAGGCCAGTCCGTGCTCGTCCGACGGAAAATGCGCCGGCACCCAATCGAGCACCACGCCAATGCCCTCGCGATGCAGGGTATCGACGAGAAACATGAAATCCTGGGGCGTACCATATCGCGACGTGGGCGCGAAATATCCGGTGACCTGATATCCCCACGAGCCGAAGAATGGATGCTCCATGATCGGCATGATCTCGACGTGGGTGAAGCCGAGCGCCTTGACGTGCGCGGCCAGCTTGAGCGCCAGCTCGCGATAGGAGAGCGCGCGATTGCCGTCCTCGGGCACGCGCATCCACGAGCCGAGGTGCACCTCGTAGAACGACAGCGGCGCGCCCAGGCCATTCATCCGGTGGCGATCGCGCATCCAGGCGTCGTCGCTCCAGCCGAATCCTTCGAGCGACCAGACCTTGGAGCCGGTCTTGGGCGGCGTCTCCTGGTGCACGGCGAACGGATCGGCTTTATCGACGCGATATCCGTTGTGGCGCGACCAGATTCGATATTTGTAGATATCGCCGTTTTTCACGCCGGGAATGAAGCCTTCCCAGATCCCCGATTGGCCGTGCGCGCGCAGCGGCGCCGCCGAATCGTTCCAGCCGTTGAAATCGCCGATCACCGAGACGCGATCGGCGTTGGGCGCCCAGACCGCGAAATAGGCGCCGGAGACGCCGTTCGATTCGAGCACGCGCGAGCCGAGCTTTTCGTAGAGGCGCGCGTGCGTGCCTTCGTTGAACAGATGCACGTCGGTAGCGTCCAGCAGCGACGGCTGCGACGGTCCCTTCATCACGGGCGGTGTCACGGGTTTCCCTCGCTCACGTCGTCGTCCCCTCTTCCGCCAGCGCCTGCCGCAATCCGATCAACGGGATTTCGACCCAATCGGGGCGATTATTCAGCTCATATCGGATTTCGTAAATGCATTTTTCGAGCTGGTAGAACGCGAGCAGGCGCTCCTTCTCGCGATCGTCGGCGGGCACGAAGCGCGCGCCGCCGATGTTCTTGAGATATTCGCCGACGTACGCGGCACGCACCCACGCCGTCCAGGCGCGCGCCCACGGCAAGAGCGCGGCCGCGTCCTCGAGGCGCAGCCGCCCCGTGCGCAGCGCCGACTCGGCGGCGTAGTGGAACGAGCGCATCATGCCGGCGACGTCGACGAGCGGGCAGCGCTTGTAGCGCCGCTCGTGCAGCTTGCGGCCGGGCTCGCCTTCGAAGTCGATGATCACGAAGTCCGAGCCGGTATCGAGCACCTGGCCGAGGTGCAGATCGCCGTGGACGCGGATGCGATCGAGCTCGAGCTTGCGCGCGGTGATGTCGCGCAGGCGCGCGTCGATGCGCGCTTCGTCGTCGCAGATGGCGCGCACCGGCGCGTGCAGATGCTCGGGAAAGGTCAACAGGTTCTTGCGCAGCGTCTCGATCGTCCGCACCCACATTTTGTGCGCGCCCTGGTAGAGCGACTGCTGATAGAAGCTGGTGAACGGCTGCGGCGCGAACGCCGGATCGACCGTCTCCGACGCGAGCAAGAGGTGCATCTCGGCGGTGCGTTGCGCCAGGAGCTTGGCGCGGCCGATGAATCCGCCGAGGAGCTCGGGCATCGGATCGGGCGCGTCGACGAGGCCCTGCTGTAGGAGCGTGCCCGTGGGCAAGGGCGGCACGGGCAAGCTGGCGCGCTCTTGCAACACGCGCTCGAAGTAACGATCGATCGACGCCAGCGCCGAGACCCACGCCACGCCTTCGTTGGGCACGAGCTCCTGCACCGTCGCCAGCGTCGCCGATTCCTTGTCGGTGGGGCGCTTGTATTCGACGCCGGCGAGCATGCGTGACATGTGCTTGGCGCCGCGATCGGTGAAGAAGCGGCCGAGCTCGAGCTCCGGATTGGGGCCGGGCTCGATCTGCCGATAAATCTTCAAGAGCATCTTGTCGCCGATGAGCACCGACGAGTTGGTCTGCTCGAACTCGCTCGGGCGCGGCACCAGCGGATCGCCGCCGGCGACCTCCTTGAACGCGCGCATCGCCTGCGGCGCGAGCTGACCCTTTTCGCCGACGAGCGTGGTGCGCCGCTTGATCGACTCCATCAGGCGCGCCGGCGTGTCGTGCGCGATGCCGTCGACGAGGAGACCGACCTCTTCGCCGTTCTTGTCGCGCACGGTGAGGCGCGCGACCACCGCGCCCGGCGCCTCGCGCTCGACGCGCAGCGCTTCGTCACCGCCGACGAACGAGAGCGGCACGACGTAGAGCTCGGGCTCGCCCTCGACGTATTCGACCTCGAAGAGCACGAGCTGGCTCTGCCCTTTTTGCCCGTCGAGCGGCACGACGTCGGCGATGCGGCCGCCCTTGCGCGGACGCGATTTGCCGCGGAACCAGCGGCGGCCGACGGCGTAATCGAGCATGCCGCGCGCCAGCTCGATGCGCGTGCGATCGCCGAACACGCGCGTCCACGGCGCTTGCGTCGTGAGGCGAGCCGGCTCGCGGCGCACATCGCCGCGCTTCTCCGCCTGCGGCTCGAGCGTGAACCAATAGAAGCTGTGCGGGCCGAGCGAGAGGAAATAGGGGCGATCGACGATCTGCGGAAAGGGCGTGCGGCCGAACATCTCGACGGGAACCGCGCCGGCGTGCGCCGAGAGATCCAATTCGACGCCTTGTGCGAAGCGCGACAGGTTGATGACGACGAGCACGCGGCGCTGGCCGTCGGATCGAATGAATGCCAATACCTTGTTGTTATCGGGATATAGAAACTCGATATTGCCGCTGCCGA
>DASXOU010000752.1:0-4720 GCA_036494045.1 Polyangia bacterium
GCGTAGGAGCCGGCCAGCGACAACAGGTGATAGTCCTGCCGCGTGCCCAGCCAGCTGGCGCCGTATTGATACGTGCTGTCGACGAGAAGACCGTGCAGCACGCCATAGACGTTGGAGCGTCCGTCGTAGCCGACGTGCGCGGTGAGCGTGTTGTCCCAGCCCGAGTTCGAGGGACGGATGCACTGCCCGCCCTGTTCGGCGACGACGTCGGGCGTGCCCGAGCCGTCCGTGGTCGTGGTGTTGTAGCAGCGCGCGCTCTCGACGTTGTCGTAGTAGATCTTGAGGCGCAGATCGATGTGGAAGTGGCGCGTGAAGTTGACGCCGCCGAGCGCCGCCACGCCGAAGGTGTCGACGTTGGTCTGGCGCTCGATGCGCGGGTTGGCGATGTGGCCGACGCCGTACTCCCAGATGTCGTCGCGGCGAAGCAGCGCGTCGACGCGATAGTAGAAGCGCGTGTTCTTGATGTTGGGATCGAGGAACGCGAGGAACAAGAAGCTCTGCGCCGTCGTGTATTGCCCGATGACGAGGAACTTCTTGTTGGCGCCGAAGACGTTGGAGTTGGCGTAGGCGAGGCCGCCGCCGTAGTCGCCGGGCGAGTAGTGGAAGATGGGCGCGATGATCCACGACAGCTTGTCCTTGGCGCTGATGACGAGGCGAACGCCGGCGCGCGCGCCGGGGACCGCGTCTTCCCAGGCGACGTTGACGTCCTTGAAGAGCCCGACGGTGAGCAGGCGCTCGGTCACGAGCGTGACCAGATCGTTCGTGAGGATCTCGCCGACCTTGACGCCGGCGATGTAGCGGACGGTCTCGGAGTCGGTGCGCGTGTTGTCGACGACCTTGATGTCGGTGATGACGTCGCCGATGTTGCGGTTGTCGGAGCCGGGCGCGATGGTCTTGATGTTGCCGGTGCCGCCATCCGGCGACGGCGGCGCGACCGACGCTGCGGCGGCGAGATCGCTCGGCGGCGGCGCGCCCATGTCGCTCGGCGGCCGCGGCTGCGCCAGGTCGGGCGGCGGCGGTTGCGCCAGGTCCGGCAGCGGCGGCGGCGGCCATACCTGGACCGGCGACGATTGGGCGCGCGCCGTCGCCGCGCAACCGAGCACGCAGGCGATCACGAACGCGTGCTGCACGACTGTGATCTTCTCCTCTTGCCCCTACAAGATCAATCGCGGTTAAGATACGTGGTGTGACGACGATCGCCCGCGCCCTCGCGCTCTTCGTGGTCTTCCTCGCGCTGCCCGCGCGCGCGGCGCCCATCGACGACGCGAAGAAAGCGTTCGCCGAGGGCAAGGCGGCGTTCGAGCGCGGCGACTACGAGACGGCGCTCAACGCCTATCAGCGCGCCAACACGATCCTCCCCGCGCCCAACCTCTATTACAACATCGGCGCCACCTACGAGCGGCTCGGGCGCTATCAGGAAGCGGCGCTCGCGTTCGACAAGTTCTTCGAGATGGCGGGCGCGCCCACCACCGACGACGACAAGGAATTCCAGGCCAAGCTGCGCGTGCGGCTCGAGGGCGATCGCAAGCGCCAGGACGTGGTCACGCCGGCGCCGCAGCCACAGCAGCCGGCGCAGCCGCAGCCGGTGAATCCGCCGCCCTCCTATCGACAGCCCTATTATTCGCAGCCGTACTATCTGCCGCCGCCGGGTCCGTCGCGCGAGGCGCGCCTCAAGGAGGCCCGGGCGCGGCGTACGCGCGCGATCGTGCTCATGGCCATCGGCGTGCCGATGAGCGTGGCCGGCATCGCGGTGACCGCATGGGCGTTCACGGCGTTCCCCAACGACATCGACAGCGAAGTGGGTTACGGCTTTCTCGGGATCACGTTCGGCGTCGTCGGCGTGACTCTGTGGGCGCCGGGCGCGGCGTCGTTCGTCAAATCGAGCCACGACATCAAGGAGTGGTCGTCGCAGCCGGAGCCGATGCCGCAGCCGCTGCCAGCGACGGCGCGCGGCTTCTGACGCGCACGAGCGCGCACGAAAAGTTGCGCCTCACGTGAGACGGATGCATCGTCGGCGGTCAGGATGTCACGCCCGTTCTGTTTCACGTGCGAGAGCCGGCGGACGCGCGAGTTCGTGTGCCGCGCCTGTGGCGAGCGTGAATGCGCGCTCTGCTGCGACGCGGCAAACGGCCTGTGCGCCGCATGCGCCTACGAGATCGAAGCCGCCCGTTCGCTGCGCGCGCTGCTTGCCGCCGTCGCGCGCAGCTGACTGCTGACAGCCGGCGGGGTCGCGTGATAGCGTCTCGGCACCATGTCGAACGCCGTCGCCACCTGTTGCGCCAGCATCGAGAAGACGCTGGGTAAGAGCCCCGCGTATCGCAAAGTCGACGAGCGCCTCTACGTCGTCAAGCAGGGCTCGAGCTACGTCATGATCAGCGTCGTGCCGTCGGGGCCGAAGAACAAGGCCAACGAGCGCGCGCTGGTGCGCGTGGTCTCGCAGGTGGTCGCCGGCGTCAATCCCGAGCCGTCGCTGTTTCGCCAGCTGCTCATCTTGAACGGCCAGCTGCGCTTCGGCGCGTTCGCCTTCGTGCCCGAGGGGAACCTGGTGATGTTCGGCCACTCGATCCTTGGCGGCGAGTCGATGGACGTCAAGGAGCTCGTCGCCACCGTGCATGACGTCGCGCTGGTCGCCGACGAGTACGACGATCGCATCGTGGCGCGCTACGGCGGCGCGCGCATGCAGGACGTCATCGAGGAGAAAGCGATGTCGCACCTGTTCGGCGAGCAGAAGTCCGAAGAAGATCTGTAGTCAATCGCTCAAGCTCCAGCTGAAGTGCCAGGCTCCGTGATCGAAGCTGGGGCCGAGCACGAGGTGCAGCCCGAACTGACCGGGCGGCCGCACGAGCGCGAAGAAGCTCGCGGTCACCAGGAGCGCGACGAAATTGGCGACGGTGATGTGCCAGCTCCTGACGCCGTAGCGCGCGTGGAGCCCGCCTTGCGCGATGCTGAGGCAGGCGAGAAAGAGCCCGAACGAGAGCATCGCGCCGAGGATGACGGCGAGCTCGGCGGGACGATGCAGATCGTTCGCCGAGAGCTGGCCGGTGGCGCGATAGAGGCCGACCGCGATCGTCAGCACCAGGATGTGCGCGATCAGCGCCGGCCCGCCGCCGGCGTAGAGCGCCATCGCGCACGAATCGCGCAAGCGGCGGCGCGAGCCGAACGCGCGCAGGACCGCGTGCTGGAGCGCGCCGAGCGCGAGGTAATAGCCGAACGGCGTCACCGCGGCGAGCGCTTCGCGCCACAGCGACAGCGGCTCGTCGCTCGAGCGCACCAGATGCGCGAACAGCACGTTGACCGGCCCGGCGACGGCGAGCGCGGTGGCGAGGAAGCCGAGCGGGTTGAGCGCGTGGCGCGCGCCGCTGGTCCACTCTCGGCCGAAGCGCGCGGGATGGAGCGTGAACTCGACGACGGTGCGCAAGAACAGGCGAACCTCGTCGGCGAGCTGACGCAGCCCGTCGCGAACCCAATCGGGAGACTCGCCCTCGCTCACCCGGCCGAGCTTAACATCCGCGCGCAATCGTGATACCCGATTGCCCATGATGAAGGGCGCGCGCGCCACCGTTCTCGACGCCATCGGGCACACTCCGATCGTCAAGCTCAACAAGGTCGCCGCTCACGTCAAGAGCGACATCTACGTCAAGCTCGAGTACTTGAACCCGGGCGGCTCGATGAAAGATCGCGTCGCCATGAACATCATCCACGACGCCGAGCGCCGCGGGCTGCTCGGCCCGGGCTCGACGATCATCGAAGCCACGTCGGGCAACACCGGCGCCGGGCTCGCGCTCGTCGCCGCCATCCGCGGCTACAAGTCCATCTTCGTGATGCCCGACAAGATGTCGAACGAGAAGATCGCGGCGCTGCGCGCGTTCGGCGCCAAGGTCGTGATCTGCCCGACCGCCGTCGAGCCCGAGGATCCGCGCAGCTACTACGAAGTCACCAAGCGCCTCGTGAAGGAGACGCCGAACTCGTTTCACTCGAACCAGTATTACAACCCGGCCAATCCGGAGGCGCACTACGTCTCGACGGGCCCGGAGATCTGGGAACAGACCGGCGGCGAGATCGACGTGTTCGTCGCCGGCATGGGCACCGGCGGGACGATCTCCGGCTGCGGAAAATATTTCAAAGAGAAGAAGCCCGGTTTTCAGGTCGTCGGCGTCGATCCGATCGGCTCGCTCTACTACGAGTACGTCAAGACCGGACGCATGACCAAGCCGTTCTCCTATTACGTCGAGGGCATCGGCGAGGACTTTCTGCCCGGCACGATGAACCTCAAGATCATCGACCAGATCATGCGCGTCGACGACAAGGAGTGTTTCCTGCTCACGCGCGAGCTGGTGCGGCAAGAAGGGCTCTTTTGCGGCGGCTCGTGCGGCGCCGCCGTCGCCGGTGCCATCAAGTACGCCGAGCAGCTCGGCGACGACAAGAAGAACATCGTGGTGCTCTTGCCCGACTCGGCGCAAAAGTACCTGTCGAAGATCTTCGACGACGAGTGGATGCGCTCCAACGGCTTCCTCGAGGAGGAGGACCCGCTCGGCACGGTGCGCGATCTGCTGGCGCACAAGAAGCAGCAGCGCGGGATCATCACGGCGAAGCGCGGCGACACGCTGCGCTCGGTCATCGGGCTGCTCAAGGAGCACGGCATTTCGCAGATTCCAGTGATGGATCGCGGGCGGCTCTCGGGGTTGGTGAGCGAGATCGATCTGCTCAATTACCTGTTGAA
>DASXOU010000753.1:0-3604 GCA_036494045.1 Polyangia bacterium
CCGAGGTCGATACCGAGGATCTTGTGTGCCATGTCGTCGTCTCGTCCGTCCGCTAATCTTGCCGCCAGTAGACCCAGGTGCCCTTCAGATCATTCGGGTCGCTCGACGTCGTGTTCTGGTTGACGTGCTCGGAGTCCCAGATGCCGCGGATGTGCACTTCGATCTTCTTGTCGCGCGTGCGCTGGATGGTGCCGACGGCGTCGAGGCGATAGATGCGGCGCGCCTGCATCACCATCACTTGGTTCGCCTTGGTGGTGTCGAGCTGGATGCCGAGCGCGCCCTGCCCGCTCGACGACGAGCTCGACGACGATGACGACGACGAGCTCGAGCCGTTCGCGTTGCCGCTCATCATGTTCTGCATCGCCTGCTCGGGGTTGTTGATGAAGTTGACCAGCTGCGTGACGTTCTGGACGACGGCGCCGCCGGTCATCTGCATGAGCCCGAGCATGCGCTGCGCGATGCCTGCGACCTGCAGATCGTCGAGCAGCACCGGGTTGGTCGGATCCTTCGCCGCGTAGCGGATGATGGCCGCCATGATCGGCCACTTCTCCGGCGGAATCGCGCCGACGTTGATCTGGCAGCCGCCGTAGACCGTGAACAGCTCGCCGAAGGTGCCCCAGAAGTTGTCGCCGACGCCGCGCACGAGGTTCACCTCCTCGAGCGTGTCGTAGAAGTTGTCGCGCGCCTTGTAGGGATCGCGCGTGCCGTCGTAGTTGTAGGCTTCGGCGCCGCCGCCCGAGCCCGACGACGGCGCTTGCCCGCCCGGCTGCGTCACCGTCGGCGTGAACTGCTGCTGATCGAAGTCGGTCCAGTCGATGATGGCGCGCGCGGTCTCGTCGCGCTGCGCGATCTGTCCCTCCGAGTCGGGCCAGCCCCAGATGCGCCACGGCGGGTTCTCGTAGCGCGGCGGCCAGAAGAGCGCGGCGAGCAGGCCATAGAGCGCTTGCGCCTGCTGTTGGTTGGGGTTGAGCCCGCCGCCGCAGTTGAGGTTGATGCGGCCGTCGTCGGAGGTCATGGCGACGTCGAAGGTGGCGCCCTTGCCGACGCCGAGGCCCTTCATCGTCGAGACGTCGATGCCGAGCAGCGCGCCCAGGCCGGCGCGCTCGTCGCTCTCGCCGCCGAACGCCTTCATGAGGTAGGGCGCGAAGTCGGCGATCTGGATGTCGCCGATGTACTGCCGGTTCTTGTCGAGCACCGACTGCTGCACCTTGATGAGCAGGCGCGCCAGCTGCATGCCCGAGCGCGCCAGGTATTCGGCGCGCAGGGTGTCGCGCGCGTTGGCGGCGGCTTCGAGGTCGACGCGCGCGTTGAACGAGAAGTCGCCGACGACGGCGCCGAGGACGGCGAGCGTGACGGTGACGACGATGAGCGCGATGCCCGCCTGGCGGCGGCGGCGCACGATCACCGGCCGCTGCAAGCGGCGCCATATGCGACGCATCCGCTCGACGGCGCGCATCAGTGCGACACCGTCGTCGTCGTCGACGTGCCCGCCGCCGCGCCGGTGGTCGTGCCCGACGGCGTCGTCGACGTGCCCGAGGCCGTCTGCGTCAGCGCCGGCGCGTTGCCCACGCCGGTGACGGCAAGGTTCCTCGGCTGGTTGTTGAGCGGCTCCGACATGGCCACGCGCAGCTCGGTCTGAAAGGGCACCTCGACGCCGCGCTCGTCGCGCACCGTCAGCGTGATGCGGATCTTCGACGGCAAGCGATCGGGCTGTCCGTCGAGCGAGGTGGTCTGCCACTCGTCGCGCCACACCTTGTCGCGACGATCGTAGTAGTCGAGCTTGAGCTTGATGACGTCGTCGCAGACGATGTCGGCCTCGCCCGGCTGCTCGTCGATCTTGAGGTACGACAGCCGCCGCGTCTCGCGCCGCATCAAGTTGGTCTTGCGCGAGTCGGTCAGATCGCGCGCCGCGTAGTAGGCGACGAGCGCGGTGTCGGCCTCGTTGGCGTCGGCGTAGAGCCGCTGATGGCCCATGTACGAGAAGAGCACCTCGTCGATGTCGTTGTGGTGCTTGCCCATGAGGCGAGTGCGCCGCTCCGGCTGCGAGGTGTCCTCGTTCTGCGAGACGTAGACCATCGACAGCTCGCGCGCCATGCGCTCGAGCGCCAGGCGCACCGTGCGATAGCGGCCGGCTTGCGCCTCGA
Organism: Polyangia bacterium; assembly: GCA_036494045.1. Lineage (GTDB taxonomy): Bacteria > Myxococcota_A > Polyangia > Palsa-1104 > Palsa-1104 > JAQBQH01. The sequence goes on from DASXOU010000753.1 coordinate 2,145, forward strand.
TCGCGCTCTTGGTGGCGAAGGTCTGCTTGAACGAAGCCCAGGTCAGCGTCGTCACGATGGCGAGGATCGACACCGCCACCATCACCTCGATGAGCGTATAGCCGCGCGCGCGCCGCATCAGTGGCCCGTCCCCGAGCCGCCGCCCGAGCCACCGGCGCCGCCCGAGCCGCCGGCACCGGGAGCGCCGCCCTGGCCGGTTGCGGCGGTGTTGCCGAGCTGGATCGCCTGGTCGACGCGGCGAATGTCGGTGTAGTAGGCGATCACCTCGACGTGCATCGGCGTGCGCCCTTCGGTCCAGCCGACCTGGATGGTGACGCGGCGGATCGCCTGCTCGAGCACGTCCTTGATGACGCCGAACTGCGACGCGATGGCGCCAGCGCCCGCGGTCAACGGGTTCGACGACGACGACGCGCCGCCCGGCGTGTTGAGCCCCGCTTGATTCTGCAGCGACGGATCGGTGCCGCCGCCCTGCAGCGTCTGGCGCGCCTGCTGCGCGTTCGACAGCACCGTCTGCAGCTGCTCCGCCGACGGCAGCTCGACCTTGTCGACGATCGCCTTCCAGGTGAAGCGCGAGAAGCCCTTGTCCTCGAACGCGCCCGACTGCTCCTTGTCGAACTCGCCGAAGCCCTTGTCGTAGAGATCGTCCTCGATGTCGACCATCTTCTCGCGCGCGAGGAAGTTGGCCGCCGTCATCAGCTTGGCGTGGTTCTCCGCCTTGATGTTGCGCGACACGCCGACGATGAGCCACACGAGCGCGCCGGAGAGGATCGCCATCGCGATCATCACCTCGAGCAACGTGAAGCCGCGCGCGCGCTTCATCGCGTGATCTCCTTGCCTTCCTCGTCGCGCTCGCCAAAATCGCGCGGAATGTCGACCTTGCCCGACATGACCTCGACGCGCCCGGTGAGCGGATGCACCACCAGCGAATAGAAATCGTCGCCGTCGTGGATGCGGACGATGGCGCGCTCGGTGTGCCCATCGGGGAAGAAGTAGAGATAGGCGCGCCCCTTCAGGTACGGCTCGCGCTGCCGCGGCGTGAACACGTCGAAGAACTGCGCGCGGCTGAGCTTGACCTGCGGCAGCGTGGTGTCCTTGAACGTCTGAAACTTGGCGCGCTTGGGCTTGGGCGGCGGATCGAGCGTCATCATCTGCCCGCCCACCGAGGTCGCCATCTCCTGCATCTTGGCTTCCTCCTCGTCGCGCTTCTTCTCTTCCGCCACTTCGTCGAACGCCTGCCCCTTGCCCGGCGAGTTCTCCTTGCCCGCGATCAGGTAGGTGCGATCGTCCGAGCGCTCGGCCCAGTATTTGTTGCCGTCCAGATCTAGAACGATTCTAAAGTACGCTCCCGTGGTCACGGAGCGGTCGAAGCAGTACCGGATCGCGCCCGCCAGCTTGGCCGACGAGGCGCGCAGCTCGCTCTTGGCGATCGAGCGGAAGCCGTACACCGACGCGCCGATCAA
>DASXOU010000754.1:0-3732 GCA_036494045.1 Polyangia bacterium
GCCGACGATCGATTCGGCGAAGTAGACGCCGCCGGCGTCGGCGGCGAGCTCGCCGCGCGTCGCGGTGCCGTCGTCGGCGACGACGGTGCGCACGTTGCCGGGCGCGCCGACGCTGAACGCGTAGATGGCGGCGCCGACGCGCGCGTAGACGGTGCCCGCGGCGGCGGCGATCTCGTCGACGTTGGCGAACGAGGTCAGCACCTGGCTGGCGCCGCCCGACTTGGGCGTGCGCACGATCTCGACGCCGCCGCCGCAGGTGGCCGCGTCGCGCAGCCAATAGAGGTTGCCGTCGTCGGCCGCGAGGCTGGCGATGCGCGGGTAGACCGCCCAGCCGATGCTCACGGGCGCGCAGACGTCGGCGCGCGCGATGCCGGCGGTTGCGAGTGTCACCACGAGAGCCAGCGTCGACGATCGCAGCATTCACGTCGGTCGTGCGCACCGCGAAACGCGGTTCAATGTGTCGCGAATTCACGCCGTGCGGCGAGGGAGCGTGAAGATCGGCGAGCTTACGAAGGATACGTCAGCGTAGTGGCAAGCAGCGTTGTCACCGCTCGACGGGCGGCTAGAAAGCGTAGATCCCGTTGATCGCCAACGTCGGCTGGTAATGGTGGGTCAGGTTGCCGCTGTTGTCCTCGAACACGCGGTGATCGGAGCCGTCGATACGAAACTCTGCCCGCATCAACAAGGCGTCGGTGATGCGAAACTCCGGAACGATCGTCGCAGACATCAACCGCTGCGCCGTTCCGGTGCGATTGCCGTCGAAGTCCAAGAAGACTTCGCCGCGCACGATGAGGGCGAAGCGCCGCGTCGCCTGCAGCCGCAGGTAGAGATCGAACATCGCCCACTGCGCGTCCGGCGTCGTGATGATCATCGCCGGCGCCGTCGTCGCCGGCATCGGATCCGTCGTCTGTGGCACCATCGACGGCGGCTGCGGCAGGCCGTTCTGCTCGCGTCCGTAGTCGACGTTGAGCGCCAGCGCGAGGCGCGTGACCGGCTTGTAGACGGCGACGAGATCGGCGAGGTGGCGCCAGCTGGTGTTGTCATTGTCGCGTTCGGGGCCGCCGATGTAGTTGAGGTAGATCGACAGCGCGCTCGTCGGTGTGATGGACAGCGACGCGCCGAAGGACTTGGCGGCGTTGTTGTCGATGACGCTGTCCCAGCCGTTGATCAGCATGACCATGGCGCCGATCTTGTCGGAGAACGCGTAGCTCAGCTTGAGACCGGTATGGGTATATGGGCCGTAGGTGAAGAGCCAGGAGTGGCTGAAGACGTCGTTGTATCCGTCGTAGCCCTCGATGAGCTCATAGCCCACCGGCGTGACGAATTTCCCCAGATCGAAGCGGAGCCCCTTGCCGATCGGCGCGATGTAGGAGGCGACGACCTGCTGGAGATCGAAGTCGCCCGACGCCCCGGTCGCGGGATCGCGAAACAGGCCACGCGCCGCTGCCACGTGCGCCGCCGCGCCCATCGCGACGTCGATTCGGAATCCGAAATCGCCGGGGTTGACGACCGCCTTTTGCAGCACGACCTCGGCCGCGTCGATTCGAATCGAATTATGGTCGTAATCGAATGCCCGATATTGGTTCGTCTTCGATAGTGGGTCGTTGAAGTTCCAGGTATAGGAAGTCGAAGCCAGCGCGTTGATCGTGATCTGCTGGAACCACGACTTTGGTGGCTCTTCCGCGATCGCGATCGTCGACGAGAAAAATAGGCCCAAGCAGCAGCCCCAAGCTGTCGGACGAGGTTTCATGGGCGGGAGTCTCCTTTTGCGGCAGACCATATTCCCGCGCTCGTTAATCATTGGTTTCCGCGAAAACAAATCGCGGTAAATAGTTTCTCGCTGCGTAATTAATCATTTTCAATTAAATTGAAACTAATTACATACGTCGATATGTGAATGACCGAAATCGGCATTCAAGGGAACGGGCGCGCGTAGGGAATTGTTCGGGGCCGATCTTCGAACGCGCGCGCGATGAGAGTTTCTCGACGGAGATAAGGCGATCACGCGATGGTTGACGAATTTACGAAATGAATACTGCGCGGAAACTGCCCGGTAACGCAGTGCGCGATATAGCAACGCTCAGGGGCAGTAGCCCGATAGGAGATATCGATTATGTGGTGGGCACATTACAAAAAAACGTTTTTGTTAATTCAGCTGTTAATCGCCTTGATGGCATTCCAGATCCATCGGCAGGTTCAGCAGACCTGGGCGGTCACCGCCGTCTTCTTCCTGATGATGCAGCTGGGCGCGCTCCTGGGCGCCGTGTGGGCGGGCCGCCTCCGACGGCGGCTCGTCGCCTCTTTTGGCGAGGTGAACAAATGAGCCGATTCGATCGACTTCGCAGACGTCGCAAATGGCTGGCCGCGATGACGTTGAGCTGGGCGCTGTGCAGCCTGGTGCCGCTGCGCGCGTTTGCCGACGAGCCGGCGCCGGACAAGACCGGCGCCTTTCAGTCGACGCCCTCCAGCTACTCGGTCCCCGGCTACACCAAGCCCGATCCGGCCAAAGCGACCACGAAAGATCTGGCCGGCGCCGTCGACGCCGTGGCGCAAGCGGCGTCGCACGGCCTCTACTCCGTCAACTTCGTGTGGACGCTGATCGCCGGCTTCCTCGTCATGTTCATGCAGGCCGGCTTCGCCCTCGTCGAGGCCGGGCTGACGCGCGCCAAGAACGTCGCCCACACCTTCTCCATGAATTTCCTCGTCTACGCGCTCGGCATGTTCGGCTTCTTCGCGTGCGGCTTCGCGCTCATGTGCGGCGGGCTCAACGGCACCGCCATCGGCGGGCCAGCGTCGCTCGGCGGCGTTCCGACGCTGTCGCACATGGTGACGGTCGGCGCGTCGATGAACGGCGATCACGGCTGGGGCCTGTTCGGCGCCACCGGCTTCTTCCTCTCGGGCCCCGGCTACGACGCGGGCGCCATCGTGCTCTTCCTCTTCATGATGGTCTTCATGGACACCACCGCCACCATCGTGACGGGCGCGTGCGCCGAGCGCTGGAAGCTCAAGAGCTTCTTCCTCTACAGCATCATCATCGGCGCCTTCATCTATCCGATCTTCGGCAGCTGGGTGTGGGGCGGCGGCTGGCTGGCGCAGCTCGGCTATCGCCTCGGTATGGGTCACGGCGCCGTCGACTACGCCGGCTCCGGCGTCGTGCACTTGCAGGGCGGCGCGCTCGCGCTCATCACCGCGTACCTCATCGGCCCGCGCATCGGCAAGTACGCCAAGGACGGCACCGTCAAGCCGATCCTGGCGCACCACATCCCGATGGTGCAGCTCGGCACCTTCATCCTCGCCTTCGGTTGGTTCGGCTTCAATGCCGGCAGCTCGCTCGCCGGCAGCGACGGACGCATCGGCATCGTCGCGGTCAACACGATGATCGCGGGCATGTCGGCGACGGTGTTCGGCGTCGTCTACATGTGGCTGTTCCACAAGAAGCCCGACCCGTCGATGATGTGCAACTCGATGCTCGCGGGCCTCGTCGCCATCACGGCGCCGTGCGCGTTCGTCTCGCCCGTGAGCGCGTTCGTCATCGGCGCCGTCGCCGGCGTGCTCGTCGTCTGGAGCGTCTTCTTCTTCGATCGCATGAAGATCGACGATCCGGTCGGCGCCATCAGCGTCCACGGCGTCAACGGCTTGTGGGGCGTCCTCGCCGTCGGACTCTTCGCCGACGGCAGCTACGGCCAGGGCTGGAACGGCGTCGGCGCGACGTCGTACCTCGGCAGCTCGGGC
>DASXOU010000755.1:0-3797 GCA_036494045.1 Polyangia bacterium
CGTCGATGCCCGACTGCGCCGCGACCTGCGCGATCCCGCCGCCCATCTGGCCGGCGCCGATGACTCCAATCTTGGAGACGTTCATGCGCGCTCGACCACCATGGCGACCGCTTCGCCGCCGCCGATGCACAACGAGGCGACGCCGCGCTTCTTGCCCTGCGCCTGCATCGCGTACATGAGCGTCGTCAACACGCGCGCGCCCGATGCGCCGATCGGATGGCCGAGCGCCACCGCGCCGCCGTGCACGTTGACCTTCTTCGGATCGAGCTCGAGCAGCTGATTGTTGGCGATCGCCACGACGGCGAACGCTTCGTTGATCTCGTAGAGGTCGATGTCGCCGCGCGCCAGCTTTGCTTTCGCCAATGCGCGATCGATGGCCACCGCCGGTGCCGTCGTGAACCACTCGGGCGCCTGCGCCGCCTGCGCCATCGCGCGAATCCGCGCCAGCGGCTTCCAGCCGCGCGCCTGCGCGACATCGGCGCCGCACACGATCACCGCCGCCGCGCCGTCGTTGATCGTCGACGCGTTGCCCGCCGTCACCGTGCCGTCCTTCGAAAACGCCGGCTTCAGCGTCGGGATCTTCTCGATGTCGCCGCGCGCCGGCCCTTCGTCCTGATCGATCTTCTTCGCCGGCCCTTTGCGCTGCGGCACCTCGACGGCGACGATCTCGTCCTTGAACGCCCCCGCCTTCTGCGCCGCGAGCGCGCGCTTGAACGACTCGATCGCGTACGCGTCCTGCGCCGCGCGATCGATCTTCTTTTCCTTGGCGCACAGCTCGGCCGCCGTGCCCATGTGAAAGTTGTTGTACACGTCCCACAGGCCGTCCTGGATCATTCCGTCGACGGCGACCTGGTTGCCCATGCGCATTCCGGCGCGCGCCGTCGGCAGGTAGTACGGCACGTTCGACATCGACTCCATGCCGCCGGCGACGACGACGTCGGCCTCGCCCGACATGATCGCCTGCGCGCCCAGCATCACCGCCTTGAGCCCCGAGCCGCACACTTTGTTGATCGTCGTGCACGGCACTTCCTTGGGCAGCCCGGCGAAGATGCTCGCCTGCCGCGCCGGCGCCTGACCGACGCCGGCGGGCAAGACGCAGCCCATGAACACTTCGCTGACGTCGCCCGGCGACACGCCGGCACGGCGCAACGCTTCGACGATCGCGGCCTTACCGAGCTCGGGCGCCTTCAACGCCGCCAGCTCGCCCTGGAAGCTGCCGATGGGCGTCCGCGCCGCACCGACGATCACCACCTCGCGCATGATCAAACTCCTTTGGCGGGGAATAACGCACCGATTGCCAAAGGTCAACCTGCGATCATCTTTTCAGATTTGACGCTATGCACCCTAGACGATACGGTGCAGGGAATGCCCTCGTCCGCCCGGTGGCTCGGCCCGCTTCTCGCGTGCGCAGCCGCCGCTTGCAGCGGCCAGCCGCCGCCGCCCGTGCGCATCCGCCTGGCGCACACGGCCACGCCGGACGCGCGCTGCTTCGTGCCGGGAGGGCCGCAGCCGGAGGATCTGCCGCTGGCCGGCGTCACGCTCGGCGATCTGACGATCGAGACCGTGCGCATCACCGTGCGCGAGCACGCCGCCGGCGACGTCGCCGGCAACTTCGTGTGCGATCGGGTTTTGCGCGTGCCCAAGGACGTGCCGAGCCTGAAGCTGCCGCGCTCGACCGCGCAGTCGGTCGACATCTACGCCGAGGCGTGGGCGCCTGTCGCCAGCGGCGACACCATCCCGCGCCGCGTCGCCGTCGGCGCGCTCCTCGACGTGCCGCTCACCGCCAAGACGCTGCCCGACCTGCGGCTTTATCCCGACGAGCGCTTTGCCTGCCTCAACCAGGCGATGGCTCGGCCGCGCGCGTTTCACTCGGCGACGCTCTTGCCGAACGGGCAGGTCCTCGTCGTCGGCGGGCTGACGCCGGCGATGGATCCGAGCCAGGACGCGTTCAGCTCGGCACCGCTATTTTTGACCAACGAGGCCGAGGTCTACGATCCGGCGACGGCGGCGTTCATCGCCGTGCAAGAGGGCGACTCGCCGCTGCCGCGCGCGTTCCATCAAGCGGCGTTCGTCGGCGCGACCAGCGACGGGAAATACCAGGTGCTGCTGGTCGGCGGCGCGACCGCCGATCCGGCGTCCCCGGCATTCGGCATCAACACCGGCGCGGTGCCGGGCGCGCGCATCGTGCCGTTCGACACCTCGGGCACGTTTCCGACGGAGCTGCCGGTATCGGCGGCGGCGACGGAGCTCCTCGTCTACGATCCGGTCGCGCACACCGCCACGCGCACGGCGATGGTCGGCTTCACGCCCGGCGTGTACCAGGGCGCGGCCGCGTTCGGCGACGGCATTGCGGTGGCCGGCGGCATCGATTGGATGGGCTCGCCGCTGCAGGCGGCGATTCCCACGATCAATCGCATCGAGGTCTCGCGCATGCTCGAGACGCCGCCACGCGCCGTCATGTTCACCGAGGCGCGCATGGGCGCGACGCTGACGGCGCTCGACGACGATCGCGGCCTCGTCTGGGGCGGCCAGCTCACGCCGACCGACGCGGCGGGCGAGTACGCGACCGGGCTGTCGGCCGGCGGCACGGTCGCGACCACGTCGGTGACGCTGGCCACCGCGCCGCCGACGCAGTTTCACACGGCGACGATTCTGCCGGTCGATCCGTCGACGAGCGATCGCACCATCGTCGTCACCGGCGGCTTCGTCGCGACCAACATGAGCATGAGCCCGACCATGGGCCAGGCGCTGCAGCCGCCGTCGCCGATGACCTCGGCGCGCCTGTTGACGGTGTCGGCGACGGGCACCGTGTCGCAGACGGCGCCGACGCTGGCGACCTACGTCTACGACTCGACCTGCACGATGGACCCGCGCTATCGCCCCGCCGGCTGGGAGAGCGCGGTCGACCTCGGACGCGGGCGCGTGCTGGTCTCGGGCGGCGCGCCGACGATCACCGGCGCGTGCAACGACTGCGACGACGGCGGCAGCGACTTCCGCTGCTCGACGGCGCAGGCGTCGTTGTTCACCACGCCGTCGACGATCGCGCCGGCGCTCGAGCCGATGCAGATCGCGCGCTACGGCCACACGTCGACCAAGATGGCCGACGGCAACGTGCTCATCGTCGGCGGCGTGACCTCGGCGGCGGGCAACCCGCGCGTGTTGCGCGACGTCGAGATCTACGATCCGCGGCCGATCGTGCCCGATTACGACGCCTCGTCGGGCAACCCCGATCCCGATGATCCGATCGCCGGCGACATGACCGCGGCGGTGCGCGCCCCCGGCGCCGTGCTCGGCCCCTCGACCGAGTGCGGCAAGCTTTAGGCGCCCATTTAGATCGTTTCGCGCGCTCGCGCGTATACTTCGGTCATGCGGCGAATTGCGTGGGTTTTGCTCGGGTTGACTGCAGGCTGCGCCTCCGTCGGTGACGAAGCGCGGATCCGCCGCCAGGCCGAAGCGGTGGTCTGGGGCGCGATGGCGGCGCCGTCGCCGGAGCTGCGCGTCACCGCGACGCGCATCGCCGCCGACGTGGCCGATCCGCTGCTCGATCGCGGGCTCGGCGCGCGCCTCGGCGATCCATCGCCGTCGGTGCGCGCGACCGCGGCGGTGGCGCTGGCGCGCCAGCCGCTCGCGGTCGAGGTGCTGCACCAGATCCTCGACGGCAACGACGCCGACGCCAAGGTCATCGCCATCGACGCCGCCGGCGCGCTCGACGACGTCAAGGCGCGCCTGGCCAAGCTCGCCGCCGACGGCGACGTTCGCGTGCGTGCGCGTGTGGCCACCGCGATCGCGCAGTGGAA
>DASXOU010000756.1:0-2486 GCA_036494045.1 Polyangia bacterium
TCCCAGTCGTCGGCCCACACGAGCGGCGGCGGCCAATCGGACTCGCCGGTCACCTTCTGCTGCTCGGTGTCCTGGTACAAGCAGCTCTGGAACTGCATCCCCTGCCAGGACTTGCCGCTCGTGTCGCTGGCGCACGAGACCATCGGCGAGCCGATGGTGCTGCCCGAGCCCGGACACGACCAGCTCGGCATCGACTGCATCTGGCAGCTGCCGTCGACCATGTGGTTGATCGAGCCGGGGTTGCTCCCCTTCCACTGATCTTGCGGCATGTCCGAGTTGCGCCACACCTGCTTGCCGCTCCACGTCGACAGCTTGACGTTCTTGGCGCTCTGACAAGTTCCGCAATCGGTCGACGTCTTCTGCACCGCGACGTCGACGGTGGAGCTGCCGCCGCAGAGCGTGCCCGCGAGCGGCGCGACGACGGCTTGAATGGCGCCCGACACCATGCCGGTGATGAAGCTCGGCACGTGCAAAACGCCGAGCAGCTTATTGATGATCATGCTGGCGATGTCGGCGATGTACTGCTTGGCGTTGTCCGCCAGATCCTTGCAGGTGCCGTCCTTGACCGGCAGTCCTTCGATCGGCAGCGGCCAGGCGACGGTGACGAGCGCGCCCGAGCCGAAGTTCTTCTGATACGCGCCGTCGGTGCCGATGTGATAGGCCTCGGCGAAGGCGAGGATCGGCGTCACCCGCGCGACCGCGCGCTCGGTGACCGACAGCCCCTTCATCGCGATCTTGATGAACCGCTCGGCCTGGTCCTCGAGGCGCGGATAGGTGTTGCCGGCGAAGGTGTCGAGATCGGGCGCGACCGCGACGCACACCGGCTCGAGCGGATTGAAGATCACCGGCACTGCCGCGCACACCGACACGATGGTCGCCAGGCCAATGAGCGCGTACTTGATCGCGCGCAGCAGCATCACCAGCGCCAAGAGGAGCGCCATGATCAAGTTGCAGAAGGCGATGATGTTGAGCCCCTTGGCCTTGATCACCGACGCCGAGAACGCGGCCGCGTCGGCCGACGACTGCATCGTCTCCTTCTGCACCACGCGCGCGCCGGTTCCGATGATCGCCCACGCCATGCCGACGAGCAGCACCGACGCCGCGACGTAGATGACGAGGACGTTGCCGCCCTCGTCGCGGTGCAGCCGCGCGAACAGCTCTTTCCAGCGCGGCTTCACTCGGGCTTCCCTTGATTGGTCAACGTGTGCGTCGACGTCAGCGTCATGAAGTAGCCGGGGATGCCGACCATCGCCGCCGGGCCGAGCGGACCGGTCGTCATCGCCATCACCGTCTGATCGGGAAGATCGTAGAACGCGTGGCCGGCGAGCTTGTTGACCATCGGAATCTGGCAATAGAAGAGATAGGTCACCTTCGCCATGATCGGATCATCGGGCTCGAACTTGGTCTTGAGCTCGCCCGTCTTCGGATCATGCAGTGTCACCACCGTCGCCATGCGCGCGTAGATGAGCTTGCGCAGCGACCGCAAGAGCGCGCCTTGCGGCCCGTCGGTGTCCGAGCCGAAGCCGTTGTCGAGCGCGCGATCGACCGAGTAGCCGGTGAAGTTGCCGCCGACGCTGCCGCCGGCGCCTTGCGCCGCGCCGGCCGCCCACTGCGAGATCTGATCCTTGAACTGCGACAGCGGCCCGTCGAGCGTCGAGCTGATCCCGCTCGTCACCCAGCCGCCCGCGGCGCTCGAGCCCGCCTTCGATGCGTTGTCGACGAAGCCGTCGACGACGCCGGTGAGCTGCGCCTGCTTGGTCGGGTCGGACACGTTGGCCTTGACCCAGTCGTCGAGATCCTTCTTGGCTGCGTCGGAGCCCTTGGTCCCGATCTCCTTGATCGCGTCCTTGAGCTTGTCGTTGAGCGCGTCGACCAGCGACGAAGGATAGCTCGACAGATCGCCGACGGTGCTCTTGAGCCAATCGATCGGCGACAGCCCGTTGGTGAGGCGGTTCTGCAAATACGACGGCCAATTGGCGACCGAGTCGGCGACCACGACGTCGATCGCCGGCGACGACGGAATCAGCGCGTACGACGCCGCGTTGCGCATCAGCGCCGCCTTCGACGAGGTCGTTAAATCGGTGAGCGTGTTGGAGCCCTTGCCGACAGTGCCGGCATCTTCGTTGAGCGTCGCCACCGGCAGCGGAAGCGGCGAGCTGCCCGACAGCCCGCCCGACTTCGGATCGGCCGGCACGAACACGATCGCCGCGCGCGCCGCGCAGAACGCCGAGTAGCTGACGAGCACGCGCGCCATCGACGCCATCGCCATCTGCATGACGCCGAACAGCGTCAAGAGAAACGGAATGACGACGATGACGAACTCGGTCGCCGCCGCGCCCGACTGTCCGAGCGCGCGCGGCCGCCGCACGGCCAGCACCGCGGCGCGCGCCAGGCCGCCGACGAGATGCACCGCCAGCGTTCCGAGCGCGACCACCATGGCGACGGCGAGCACGAGCGTGCCGAGGTGTTGGCGCACGAAATCCCAA
>DASXOU010000757.1:0-1731 GCA_036494045.1 Polyangia bacterium
CTCGCGTTCCGCGATCCGGTCGGCGTTGCGCTCACCGTCGGCGCCGTCGCCTTCTCGGTGCTCATCGTCATCGGCGGCATGGGCTGGTGGGGCGAGAAGTTCACGGTCGCGTCGTCGACGCTGCCGGTGATCTTGTTCGCCTCGGGCAGCTCGTACGCGGTCCACGTCCTCGGCCGCTACTATCTTCTGCGCGCCGAGAAGTCGGCCGCCGAGGCGATCGTCGAGTCCTTGCGCATCGTCGGGCCGCCCTTGGCCATCGCCGCCGGCACCACCGCGGTCGGCTTCTACTCGTTCGTCACCACCGACGTGCGGCCGATGCGCTCGTTCGGCATCGCCTGCGGCACCGGCGTTCTCTTGTGCTGGATCACCTCGCTCACGCTCGTCCCCGCCGTGGTCTCGCTCTTTCCGCGCAAGTCGCACAAAGAGGTGCAGCTTGATCGCATCGGCGACGCGCTCGTCGCCATGTGGCACTGGGCGCAGCGCCATCGCAAGCTCCTCTTCGTCGGCGCGCTCGCGCTCGGCGCCCTCACCGTCGGGCCGATGGTGCGCGTGCGCGTGCGCATGGAGCCGCGCGCCTTTTTCCGCGAGGGCTCCGAGCCGTGGCTGGCCGAGCGCTTCCTCGATCAACACTTCGGCGGCGCCACCTTCGCGCAGATCTGGCTCACCGGCGACTTCGACGATCCCTCGACGCTGCGCGAGCTCGGGCGCTACTCCGACTTCGCGCGCTCCTTGCCCGGCGTGAGCCAGGTGCAGTCGGTGCTGACGCCGCTGACGATGGCGACGAACGGCATGGACGGCCTCTCGGTCCTGCCCTGGACCCGCGCGCAAGCGGCCAACGTCGCCACGTTTCTCGAAGGACAGCCCGGCATCCGCCAGCTGATCACGCCCGAGCGCCACGACGTGCTCCTGCAGATCCGCATGCACGGCGAAGGCTCGGCCGCGCTCGCCGAGTTCGAGCGCTTCGCCCGCCAGGATCTGCGTCGCGAGCCGCGCCCGCCCACGCCCGACGACGTCGCCGATCGCCTCGCCTGGCAGGCGCGCGCCTGGGGCAGCATCGTGTCGCCGGCCGATCTGCGCCGCACCACGCGCGCGCTCGCCGCGCCCGGCCTCGCCGACGAAGAGTGGACCCGCCGCCGCCGCGCCATCGTCGACGAATATTTCACGAGCCCCGAAGCGCCCGAGCTCTCCGACGCCACGCGCGCCGAGCTCTCGCGCCTCGCCGTCGCCGCGCCGCAAGGCTCGCCCGCGCTCGCCGCCGCCTTCAGCGCCGCCGCGCACGACGACGGCGCGCTCGCCTACAAGTTCCTGCTCACGCGACTCGCCGAAGAGCAGCGCCGCGTCGCCGTCGAGCGCGCTGTCCCGCTCCTGCTCGCCGCCGCCAAGCTGCCCAGCGACGGCCCCGACGCTGCGTTCATTCGCGCCCACGTGACCACGCTCGCCGACGATCTCTTCGTCCACATCGCTCCGTCCGAACGCCCGACGCAGCCGCTGAGCGCGCGCATCGCCGGCGAGCCGGTCCTCGACCGCGGCTTCTCGCGCTCGGTCGGTGACAACCAGGTGCGCTCGCTCATCGTCACCGTCTTCGCGGTGCTGCTGCTCATGCTGGCGCTGTTCCGCTCGATCCGCCTGGCGCTCCTGTCGATGTGGGCCTCGCTCCTGACCATGGCGCTCATCTTCGGCGTCATGGGCATGCTCGCCATCCCGATCGATCTCGGCACCTCGCTCGTCGCC
>DASXOU010000758.1:0-3332 GCA_036494045.1 Polyangia bacterium
CAAGGGCAAGGTCAAGCCGCCGCCGGCGGGCTCGGCGGTGCCGGCGTGGCTGCGCGCGGTGGTCTTGCGCGGGCTGTCGGTGATGCCGGAGCGGCGCTTTCCCACGATGGACGCGATCCTGGCGGCGATGGCCAACGATCCGGCGCTGCGCCGGCGCCGCCTGGCGGGCGTGGCAGCGGTGGCACTGCTCGTCGGCATCGCCGGCGTGGCGAGCTGGCGCAACCTGCACGCGCCGTCGCCCTGCAGCGGCGCCGATCGCGAGTTTGGCGGCGTGTGGAACGACGCGCGCAAACAGGCGGTGCGCGCCGCGTTCGACAAGACCGGCGCGCCGTTCGCCGCCGACGCCTTCGCCGCCGTCGCGGCTGCGCTCGACGGGTACGGCGCGCGCTGGATCGCGATGAACACCGAGGCGTGCGAAGCGACGCGCGTGCGCGCCACGCAGTCGTCGGAGCTGCTCGACTTGCGCATGCAATGCTTGCAGCGGCGGCTCGACGACGTGCGCGCCGAGGTCGACGTCTTCGCCGGCGCCGACAAGGAGGTCGTGACGCGCGCGCCGGAGATGTCGCGCTCGCTGCCGACGCTCGGCGAATGCGCCGATGCCGAGGCGCTGCGCGCGCCGGTGCGACCGCCCGCCGACGCGGCCATGCGTAAGCGCGTCGACGGCGCGCGCCGCTCGCTGGCGACGGTGCACGCGCTGTGGCAGGCGGGGCGCTACGCGGCCGCGGAGAAGCTGATGGCGCCGCTCGTCGCCGAGGCGCACGCCCTCGGCTATCGCCCGCTCGAGGGCGAGACGCTGCTGCAAGAAGGACGGATCGCCGATTCGTCGGGCGACTACGCGCGCGCCAAGAGCGCCTACGGCGACGCTGCCGTCGCTGCCGAGGCCGGACGCGACGACGAGACCGCGGCGCAGGCGGAGTGCGGCCTGGTCTGGGTGGTCGGCGAGCGCATGGGAAAATACGCGGAGGCGCACGAGCTGGCGCGCGCGGCGCAAGCGAAGATCGATCGGCTCGGCCGCGGCGAGCTGTTGCAAGCGCTCCTCGACGGACACGTGGCCACGCTCTTCGAGGAAGAGGGGAAATACAAAGACGCCGAGGCGCGCGCGGCGCGCGTCCTGGCCACGCGCGAGAAGGTGCTCGGGCCCGAGGATTATTCGGTCGGCGAGGCGCTCGGCGATCTGGCCGACGTCAAGGTGCAGCTCGGCGCGTTCGACGAGGCGATCGCGCTCTATCGGCGCGCGCTCGACATCATGGGCAAGACCGTCGGCGGCGCCCATCCCAAGACCGGCTCGTTGCACGTGAACCTGGGCGCGGCGCTGCGCTCGGCCGGGCACCTCGACGAGGCGGTCGTCGAATACAAGCGCGCGCTCGAGATCATCGAGCGTTCGCTCGGCCCCGATCATCCGATGCTGGCGACGGTGGACATCAACTTCGGCGCGGTGCTGCTCGAAGAGGGCCACGAGGGCGAGGCCGAGGCGCAGTTCAAGCGCGCGCTCGAGATCTGGACCAAGAACCTCGGGCCCGATCATCCGAGCACCGGAACCGCGTGGTATCGGCTCGGCAACGTCGCGCTCAAACAGGGGCGCGCGGCCGAGGCGCGCGCCGATTATCAGAAGACGCTCGACATCTGGACGGCCAAGCTCGGCGCCGAGCATCCGAGCGTGGCGGTGGCGCTCGACGGCCGCGGCGACGCGCTCTTCGCCGAAGGCAAGCTGGCGGCGGCGCTGAGCGACTATCGCCGCGCCGAGGCGATGCTGGAGAAGGCGGTCGGGCCCAATCATCCCGATCTCGCCGATGCGTTGATCGGCATCGGCTTATGCGAATTGGCGACAGGTGCGACAAAACGCGCACTGCCGCCGCTCGAGCGCGCGCTCGCGCTGCGCGAAAAGGACGCCGAGCCGCTCGAGCTGGCGCGGGCGCGCTTCGCCCTGGCGCGCGCGCTGGTGGCGTCGGATCGGCCGCGCGCGACGACGCTGGCGAACGAAGCGCAAAAGACCTACGCGCGCTCACCCGCGGGCAATGCGCGCGAGCTGGCCGAGCTGGCGCGCTTCGAGACCGAGCTGAACGGGAATCGTTGACGTCGTTCGCACAAACGTCATAAGCTGCGGTGCCGTGCAGAAAGCAAACATCTCTGTCGCACTCGTCGACGACCACATCATGTTTCGGGAAGCGATGCGACACCTCCTGCGCGCGCAGGGGTTCGAGCTCGTCGCCGAAGCGTCCGATGCGCGCTCCAGCTTTCCGCTGATCGCCGAGAAGCGTCCCGATGTGGTGCTGCTCGATCTGCGCTTGCCGGGGATGGACGGCGTCACCGCTTCGCGCGAGCTGCAGACGCGCGTGCCGTCGTCGAAGGTGATGATTTTGTCGGCGTTCACGCGCCAGCACGACGTCGACGAGGCGTGGGCGGCGGGCGTGCACGGCTACGTCAGCAAGAGCATGGACGCCGATGGGCTGCGCGACGCGATTTTTGCGGTCGCTGCCGGCGAGCGTTATCTCGCGCCCGGCCTGGTGACGACGGAGAAGACGAACGGACGGCAAGGGCCGCTCGGCGCGCTCTCGCCGCGCGAGCGCGAAGTGTTTCGCCTCTTGGTGCGCGGAATGACGACGCGGCAAATTGCCGCAGAGCTCGGGATCAGCGGCAAGACCGTCGACACGCATCGCGAGCGCATCTTGAAGAAGCTCGGGCTGCACTCGGCGGTCGAGCTCGTGCGCTTCGCCGCCAATCACGACGTCCTCGACGTGTAGCCGTGGAGACGCGCCCCCTCGGACGAAGCGGGCTGCGCGTCTCGACGCTGTCGTTCGGCGCCATGTCGTTCGGCGGCGTGGGCGGCTTCGCCGCGGTGGCGGCGCAGGACGGCGAGGAGGCGCGCGCCCTCGTCGACCAGTGCATCGACGCCGGGGTCAACCTGTTCGACACCGCCGACGTCTATTCGGCGGGTCGGTCGGAGGAGATCCTCGGGCGCGCGCTCGGCGACAAGCGCGGGCGCGTGATGGTGGCGACCAAGCTGCACGCGCGCATGAGCGACGAGCCCAACGACGTCGGGCTGTCGCAGGGGCACATCGTGCGCTCGTGCGAGGCGAGCTTGCGGCGGCTCGGCACCGATTGGATCGATCTCTATCAGGCGCACGGCTTCGACGCGCTCGTCAGCGTCGAGGAAACGGCGCGCGCGTTCGAAGATCTGGTGCGCGCGGGCAAGGTGCGCCACGTCGGCTGCTCGAACTTCTCAGGCTGGCAGCTGATGAAGGCGCTCGGCACGGCGGAGCGGCTCGGCGTGTCGCGCTACGAGTCGCTGCAGGCGTACTACTCGCTGGTGGCGCGCGAGCTCGAGCACGAGC
>DASXOU010000759.1:0-1912 GCA_036494045.1 Polyangia bacterium
GAGCAGCGCCCAGCAGGCGACGCGCGCCAGGGTGCGGCCCCAGGGCGCACCGACGAGCAGGCCGGCACCGCCGCCGGCGAGCAGCAGGCAGACGAGCGCGAGCGCGAAGTTGAACGCGGCCGAGCGGCCGGGCGTGAGGACGAAGCCGAACCAGGCGTAGAGCGCGGCGAACGCGACATCGAGCGCACCGTAGAATTTCACGGGGCGACTCTACTTCAGTTGCAGTCGGGACGGGAGATCGCGTCGCCGCTGCTGCCGTCGGGCCCGGGCAGGACGGTGCGTAAGTAGACATACTCGTCGCCGCAGAAGACGCCGGGGCCCTGCCCTGCCAGCTCCGCGCGCTCTTCGAACGGGCGGTCGCCGCCGGCGTCCATGAGGCGGTCGAGCCCGTCGCCGGGATCGTGGAAGGCTTCGCCGGTGGGATCGGCGAGCCCGAGGCTGTGGCCGGTCTCGTGCGTGAGCGTGGTGCCGATGAGGTTGCCGAGGACGAGGATGGCGCAGCCGGCGCGGCTCTGGCGATCGTTGCGCACGAGACAAGCGCCGCCGTTGTCCGGCACCGTGAGCGCGCGCGCCTCGGCGGCGCTGACCGGCGTGCCAGTGTCGGGGCGCACCGGATCGAAGATGGCGTCGAAGTGCGAGGGATCGACGTCGAGGCGCGCGACGCGCGACGACGGATGCGACGAGAAGCCCATGAAGTTCTCGGCGAAGATGCCGCCGTAGCCGGGGAAGCCGTCGGACTGCGTGGTGGCGTTGACGCCGCCGAGATGATCGAAGAGGCGCTCGTTGCCGACGTCCTTGCCGGGCGTGTTGTCGTAGCCGAGCAGGCCCGCGTCGTTGGGATCGGGGCCTTCGACGTCGACGATCGAATAGAGCGCGAAGTCGGTGGGCGGCGCGTCGCGGAACTCGACGTTGAGGCCGGCATAGTCGCGCGCGGCGACGGCGAAGATGCGCGCGCGCACGAGCGCGTCGGCGTTGGCCAGGCCGAACAGGCGCAGGGAATCGACGTACGACGGCAGAAAGCGGATGTAGACGACCTGCTTGACCGGGGCGATGCCGAGGACGGCGTCGTGCGGCTCGCCGGTGACTTGCGCGTTGCCCTTCTGGATGATGGGCGTGGCGCTGCCGGTGAAGGTGCCCGCGACCTGGCGAAGGTTGATGAGGTGGCCGAGCGCGTCGGCTTCGTCGAGCACGTAGCGGAGGTGCGTGCCGTCGGAGAAGTGCGGGACGAGCGTGAGATCGACCGTGGTTGCGGCCGTGGGCGCGTCGGTGGCGCCGTCGGCGCTGAAGCTGCCGACGAGATGCAGGAGCGTGACCTCGTCGCTGGCGGCGCCGACGAAGCCGCCGCCGTCGATGTCGACGTATTGGCCGAGGCTGGCGACGGTGGTCGACACGCCGGTGATCTCGGGCTTGACGATCGTGACGGCGAGCGGCAGCGTGCCGGCGTCGGCGTCGGGACCGCCGGCGAACACATTGCGCACGGCGACCGTGCCCGCGAAGTCGCCGGGCGCGATGCCGGCGATGGCGGGGACGAACGGAAAGGCGACGCGCGTGCGATCCCAGGGCGCGTCCGAAAGCGGGCGCGCGACCACCTCGACGCCGGCGACGACGACGCGGGTGTCGCCTTCGCCGGTGCCGAGGAGAAAGCCGTCGCCACTGAGCGTCACGAGATCGTTGACGTGGAGCGCGCCCGACGACGGCGTCAGCGACGTCAGCGTCGGCTGCGTGCGCGCGGCGACGTCGAAGGCGACGGCGATCGGATCGGACGCGTGCACGCTGCCGTCGAGTGCGTCGATCGACTGCGCGACGGCGGTGCCGGCGAACCGGCCGCTTTGGGCGAGCGTCCAGCCGGCACCGGCGGCGACGGCGCTGGCGTGGCCGTCGTCGGACTGCGTGGCGGCGAGCGTCAGCGTGA